>NZ_JBSXNI010000024.1:0-67666 GCF_056857555.1 Acinetobacter sp. L-24
AATGGTTATGCCTGGTGACAACGTTGAGATGTCAGTAGAGCTAATCCACCCGATCGCAATGGACCCAGGTCTACGTTTTGCGATCCGTGAAGGCGGTCGTACAGTTGGTGCTGGTGTAGTTGCTAAAGTAACTGCATAATCATAGAATAAGACAAGCAGGTTGGAGCTTAGGCTCCAACTTGTTGTTTTGCAGGTCAGTAGTTCAATTGGTAGAGCGTCGGTCTCCAAAACCGAATGTTGGGGGTTCGAGTCCCTCCTGACCTGCCAAGGTTCTAAAAAGACGCTTGATGTCGGCAAAATTGGTCATATAATAAGTCGCGAAACCTACGACGAGTACAAAAATGTCGAATGAAAAATCACGCGACGCATTAGGCGAAGCGGCAATTCCTCAAAGAAATAATCCTGCAGTAGATGTAAGTTCTGGTTCTCCATTAGACATGGTTCTATGGGTTATCGCCTTGATTTTATTGGTTGGTGCAATGATGGTAAACCAATATTTACCAGCGTACTGGGCACCTGCGAATGATATTTGGGTGCGCGTTGGGGTGATTTTGGCTTGTATCGTTGCAGCATTCGGTTTATTATACGCCACCCATCAAGGCAAAGGCTTTATTCGTCTGCTGAAAGATGCACGAATTGAGTTGCGTCGAGTGACCTGGCCTACCAAGCAAGAGACGATGTCCACATCTTGGCAAGTTCTTGTTGTAGTCGTAATTGCATCCATCTTATTGTGGTGTTTTGACTATATTTTAGGCTGGTTAATGAAGTTTATTATCGGGTAAGAGAGCTATGAAACGTTGGTACATTATTCATGCCTATTCAGGTTATGAAAAACAAGTGATGCGTTCGCTTAATGATCGAATCCAGCGTAGCGCTGTTGCCGATAGCTTTGGTGAAGTCCTTGTTCCTACCGAAGAAGTGGTAGAAATGAAGGATGGCAAGAAGCGTAAATCAGAGCGTAAGTTCTTTCCTGGCTATGTCCTAGTCGAAATGGAAATGAACGATGATACTTGGCACATTGTTAAAGAATGTCCAAAAGTTTTAGGTTTTATTGGTGGTACGGCTGAAAAACCGGCACCGATTACGCAAAAAGAAGCAGATGCGATTCTTGCGCGTGTACGCAATACTGGCGAAGCACCTCGTCCTAAGACGATGTTTGAACCAGGCGAAGAATTACTCGTGGTTGACGGTCCATTCACCGACTTTAAAGGTGTGGTGGAAGAAGTTCAGTACGAAAAGTCACGTTTAACGCTGACCATTAATGTATTTAACCGACCAACTCAAGTTGAATTGGAATTTCGTCAAGTCGAAAAATCAGTCTAATTTGTATGGGTTGAAAACGCCTGACTTATTTATAAGTCAGGCATTGTTGTTGTAACGGTATCGTTACTTGAAATCATTGGGGAGCCTTCACCGGCGTTTGCACCCAGAGGTAATTTGAAATGGCTAAGAAGATTGACGGCTATATCAAGCTGCAAGTTCCAGCTGGTAAAGCGAATCCATCTCCACCGATTGGTCCTGCACTAGGTCAACGTGGTGTGAACATCATGGCATTCTGTAAAGAATTCAATGCTGCTACACAAAAAGTTGAAGCTGGTCTGCCAATTCCAGTCGTGATCACTGTGTACAACGACAAGTCGTTCACATTTATCATGAAAACTCCACCTGCTGCTGTTCTTCTTAAGAAAGCTGCTGGTATCCAGAAGGGTTCAGCTGTACCTAACAAAACTAAAGTTGGTAAGTTGACTCGTGCTCAAATCGAAGAAATCGCGACTACTAAAGAACCAGATTTGACTGGTGCTGATTTAGACGCACGTGTACGTACCATTGCTGGTTCTGCGCGTTCTATGGGCTTGGAAGTGGAGCTTTAAGACATGGCTAAATTAACTAAACGTCAAAAAGCGATTGTAGCTGCTGTAGAAGCACACAAAGTTTACACGCTAGAAGAAGCTGTTGCAGTTTTAGAGAGCCTTCCAGCTCCTAAATTCAAAGAATCTCTAGATATCGCGGTAAACCTAGGTGTTGATCCTCGTAAATCTGACCAGGTTGTTCGTGGCGCGACTACACTTCCTGCAGGTACTGGTAAAACTGTACGTGTAGCTGTATTCGCTCAAGGCGCTGCTGCTGAAGCTGCTAAAGCTGAAGGCGCAGACGTTGTTGGTTTCGACGATCTTGCTGAAAGCATCCAAGCGGGTAACCTTGACTTTGACGTAGTAATTGCTGCTCCAGATGCAATGCGCGTTGTAGGTAAACTTGGTACGATCCTTGGTCCACGTGGCTTAATGCCAAACCCTAAAGTGGGTACTGTAACTCCTGACGTTGCTACTGCAGTTAAAAATGCAAAAGCTGGTCAAGCACGTTACCGCGTAGACAAAGCTGGTATTATCCACGCTGCGATCGGTCAAGTAGGTTTTGAAGCTGCTGCTGTTCGTCAAAACGTTGAAGCACTTGTTGCTGACTTGAAGCGTTTGAAACCTGCTACGTCTAAAGGCGTATACATTCAAAAGATCACTTTGAGCTCAACTATGGGTCCTGGTTTGATCGTTGATGTAGCAAACGTTTCTAAATAAGTCTCGACTTATTACAGAATTTTAAAGCCCTGAGTAAGTTTTAAAGCGTTGCTTTAAAACTTACGCAAGAAACGCTCTGTCGTATTTTGCAGACTTAGGCAAACTTTGAATTGATAAATGAAAATTTATCAGCGTCAAAGACCGCGGGCGAGGGAAGTTTTATGCTTCTCTCTTAATAGCCCAGCCTGCGTAGACGCGGTGGTGTGATTTGTTCATCCTCCGCGTGTGAGTCCAGTGATGGTCTTGCGAATTGGGAGTGTACTTCGCGTAAGTACATAAATCACCGTTAGGAGGTTTTACAATGGCTCTTCTTATCGAAGGCAAAAAACAGATCGTAGCTGAAGTAGCTGAAGTTGCTTCTACTGCATTTGCTGCTGTTGTTGCTGACTACCAAGGTTTGACTGTAGAGCAGTTAACTACTCTACGTGTTGAAGCGCGTAAACTTGGTGTTACTACACGTATCGTTCGTAACACTTTGGCTAAACGTGCTCTTCAAGATACTCAATTCAATATCTTGAACGACAACCTTGTTGGCCCAACAATCTTGGCTTTCTCGAATTCTGAAGACGACATGGGTGCAGCTGCACGTTTGTTCGAAGAATTCGCTAAAACTAATAAAGCATTTGAACTTAAGGCTGCTGCATTTGATGGCAAACTTTATCAGGGTGCAGAAGTTAGCGTAATCGCGAATCTTCCGAACCAAGAGAAAGCGCTTACTATGCTTGCAAACGTTCTTCAAGCTCCTATTTCGAAATTGGGCCGCTTACTTACAGCGCTTCAAGAGAAAAACGAGTCAGAAGCTGCTTAAGCTCAAACTTAAACACACATCATTCAATACCCATTTGGAGTTAATCTCATGGCTTTAACAAACGAAGAAATCCTAAACGCAGTTGCTGAAAAAACTGTTCTTGAACTTGTTGAACTTATCTCTGCTTTCGAAGAGAAATTCAATGTATCTGCTGCTGCTGTAGCTGTTGCTGCTGGTCCAGCTGCTGCTGCTGCTGAAGAACAAACTGAATTCAATGTTGAATTGACTTCTTTCGGCGCGAACAAAGTTGCTGTAATTAAAGCAGTTCGTGAAGCGACTGGCCTTGGCTTGAAAGAAGCTAAAGACATGGTTGAAGGCGCTCCTGCAGTTCTTAAAGAAGGCGTTTCTAAAGAAGAAGGCGAAGAGCTTAAGAAGAAACTTGAAGAAGCTGGTGCTACAGTTACTCTTAAGTAATTTCTTAAGGGAGCCGGTTTTTTTATAATCGACTCCAAAAATTGGCTGATGGCTCTTGGGTCATCAGCCTTTTTGCGTTACAATAATCGGCTCGATTTTTGTTTGCATGATATAAAAATCATACAAATTGAAAATAAACATAATGAACAAACGTTTACCAATATTTTTCATTAAAAAATATTGATAAGCGTTTTAATACCACTAAAAATTGCAGCATTTGTAAAGAGTGGTGGCCATATCGGCCAGCGTAATTCCTTCTGAGCCCGTTCTGCAGGCGGGCTTGGTTTACACTTTCCGAGGACTCCAGATGGCATACTCATATACCGAAAAGAAACGGATCCGTAAGAATTTTGGTAAATTGCCTAGCGTCATGGATGCTCCGTACTTGCTCGCGATTCAAGTCGACTCGTACAGAACATTCTTACAAGATGGCAAATCACCAAAAAACCGCGAAGATATCGGTCTCCAAGCCGCATTTCGTTCAGTTTTTCCTATTGAAAGTTATTCTGGCAATGCTGCTTTAGAATTTGTTGAGTATAGTCTTGGTAAGCCTGAGTTTGATGTACGCGAATGTATCCTTCGTGGCTCAACTTATGCAGCACCAATGCGTGTAAAAATTCGTTTGATCCTGAAAGATCGTGAAACGAAGTCAATTAAAGACGTACGTGAACAAGAAGTCTATATGGGCGAAATGCCATTGATGACGGATAACGGTACCTTTGTAATTAACGGTACCGAGCGTGTGATCGTGTCACAATTACACCGTTCACCAGGCGTATTCTTTGACCACGATAAAGGCAAGACTCACTCAAGTGGTAAAGTCCTTTATTCAGCACGTATCATTCCTTACCGTGGTTCATGGTTAGACTTTGAATTCGATGCCAAAGACCTCGTCTATGTACGTATTGACCGTCGTCGTAAATTGCTTGCGACTGTGGTACTCCGTGCCTTGGGTTATAGCAACGAAAACATTCTCGACATGTTCTACGAGAAAGTACCTGTGTATCTTGACATGGGTAGCTACCAGATTGACCTGGTGCCTGAACGTCTGCGTGGCGAAATGGCACAATTTGACATTCTGGACAAGGATGGCAAGGCAATTGTTGAGCAAGGTAAACGTATCAATGCGCGTCATGTACGTCAAATGGAAGCTTCAGGTCTTGAAAAACTTGCAGTGCCAGATGAGTACCTGTATGAGCGTATCACTGCTGAAGACATCCCATTAAAAGATGGTGATGTGATTGCAGCCAATACTGTATTAAGCCATGAAATCATGGTGAAAATTGCAGAAGGCGGCGTGAAGCAGTTCAATATTCTGTTCACCAATGATATCGACCGCGGTTCATTCGTTGCAGATTCTCTACGTGCAGATACAACGAGCAATCGTGAAGAAGCATTGGTAGAAATCTACAAAGTGATGCGCCCAGGCGAGCCACCAACAAAAGAAGCTGCTGAAAACTTATTCAACAACTTGTTCTTCTCTTCTGAACGTTATGACTTGTCTCCAGTGGGTCGTATGAAGTTCAACCGTCGTTTGGGTCGTCCTTACGAAGTCGGTACAGATCAGAAGTCACGTGAAGTTGAAGGCATTCTCTCGAACGAAGATATCACTGATGTATTAAAAACATTAGTTGAAATCCGTAACGGTAAAGGTGAAGTCGACGATATCGATCACCTGGGTAACCGTCGTGTTCGTTCTGTTGGTGAAATGACAGAAAACCAATTCCGTGTAGGTCTGGTTCGTGTAGAACGTGCTGTTAAAGAACGTTTAAGCCAAGCTGAAACTGACAACCTGTCTCCGCAAGATTTGATCAATGCGAAACCTGTTGCTGCTGCAATTAAAGAATTCTTTGGTTCAAGCCAGTTGTCTCAGTTTATGGACCAAAACAACCCGTTATCTGAGATTACGCACAAACGTCGTGTTTCTGCGCTTGGTCCCGGCGGTTTGACGCGTGAACGTGCAGGCTTTGAAGTACGTGACGTACATCAAACTCACTACGGTCGTGTATGTCCAATTGAAACACCGGAAGGTCCAAACATTGGTTTGATCAACTCGCTTTCTGTTTATGCGAAATGTAACAACTTTGGTTTCCTGGAAACCCCATACCGTAAAGTTGTTGATGGTCGTGTAACAGATGAAGTTGAATACCTTTCTGCGATTGAAGAAGTAGGCACTGTCATTGCACAGGCCGATTCTGCAATGGATAAAGATGGTAATTTAACAGAAGAGTTTGTATCTGTTCGTCATCAGGGTGACTTCGTACGTATTCCTCCTGAAAAAGTAACGCATATGGATGTATCTGCTCAGCAGGTTGTATCTGTAGCAGCGTCACTGATTCCATTCCTAGAACACGATGATGCCAACCGTGCATTAATGGGTTCGAACATGCAACGTCAGGCAGTTCCGACGTTGATCGCTGACAAGCCGCTTGTTGGTACCGGTATGGAAGCGAACGTAGCACATGACTCAGGTGTATGTGTGATCGCTCAGCGTGGTGGTCGTATCGAGTTTGTTGATGCGTCTCGTGTGGTTATTCGTGTGAATGAAGACGAAATGATCGCAGGTGAAGCAGGTGTAGATATCTACAACCTGATCAAGTACACCCGTTCGAACCAGAACACTTGTATCAACCAGAAAGTTCTTGTGAACCTAGGTGATAAAGTAGGTCGTGGTGATGTACTGGCTGATGGTCCATCGACTGATGGCGGTGAGCTAGCACTGGGTCAAAACATGCGCGTTGCGTTCATGACCTGGAACGGTTACAACTACGAAGACTCGATCTTACTTTCTGAGCGTGTACTTCAAGAAGACCGTTTAACCTCGATTCATATCCAGGAATTGTCATGTGTCGCACGTGATACCAAACTGGGTGCGGAAGAAATCACTGCCGATATCCCGAACGTGGGTGAAGCTGCTCTATCTAAACTGGACGAGTCAGGTATCGTTTACATCGGTGCAGAAGTAACTGCTGGCGATATCCTGGTTGGTAAAGTAACCCCTAAAGGTGAAACACAGCTTACTCCAGAAGAAAAATTGCTACGTGCAATCTTCGGTGAAAAGGCGGCTGACGTAAAAGATTCATCTTTACGCGTTCCATCAGGTACTAAAGGTACAGTCATTGACGTTCAAGTGTTTACACGTGACGGTCTTGAAAAAGACGAACGTGCTCAAGCAATTGAAAAAGCGCAATTGGATGCATACCGTAAAGACTTGAAAGAAGAATTCAAAATCTTCGAAGAAGCTGCACGTGAACGTGTAATCCGTCTACTGAATGGCCAAGAGTCGAATGGTGGCGGTACAACTAAACGTGGCGACAAACTGTCTGAAGACGTGTTGTCTGGTTTAGAGCTTGTTGATCTTCTTGAAATTCAACCAGTTGATGAAGCAATTGCTGAACGTTTAACTCAAATTCAAGTGTTCTTGAAAGAGAAGAGCTTCGAAATTGACGAGAAATTTGCTGAGAAAAAACGCAAACTTTCTACAGGCGATGAACTGACGACTGGCGTATTGAAAGTAGTTAAAGTTTATCTTGCTGTAAAACGTCGCATCCAACCGGGTGATAAGATGGCGGGTCGTCACGGTAACAAAGGTGTTGTATCAAACATCTTGCCGGTAGAAGACATGCCACATGATGCCAACGGTGTACCTGTTGATATCGTATTGAACCCGCTTGGCGTACCATCGCGTATGAACGTGGGTCAGATTCTTGAAACTCACTTGGGTATGGCGGCGAAAGGTCTTGGCGATCAAATCGACAAGATGATGAAAGAGCAACGTACT
The DNA here is from genome assembly GCF_056857555.1 of Acinetobacter sp. L-24. The sequence continues at coordinate 7,574 of NZ_JBSXNI010000024.1, forward strand.
GTACTTGAGCTTCGTGATTTCCTGGACAAGATTTACAACAAAGTTGGTGGCGAACAAGAAGATCTTGATAGCTTGACTGATGAAGAAATCTTGAAACTTTCTGGCAACTTGCGTGCTGGTGTACCTTTGGCTACTCCTGTATTCGATGGTGCTGAAGAAGGTCAGATCAAAGAGTTGTTACAACTTGCAGGCCTGTCTAGTACTGGTCAGACCGTATTATATGATGGTCGTACTGGTGAGCGTTTCGACCGTCCGGTAACTGTTGGTTATATGTACATGCTGAAACTGAACCACTTGGTTGATGACAAGATGCATGCGCGTTCAACTGGTTCTTACTCTCTAGTTACGCAACAGCCGCTTGGTGGTAAAGCACAATTCGGTGGTCAGCGTTTCGGTGAGATGGAAGTCTGGGCACTAGAAGCTTACGGTGCAGCATATACGCTACAAGAAATGCTGACTGTGAAATCGGATGACGTTGAAGGCCGTACCCGTATCTATAAGAACATTGTAGATGGCAACCATTATATGGACCCGGGCATGCCTGAATCGTTCAACGTATTGACCAAAGAGATCCGTTCTTTAGGTATCAACATTGAACTGAAAAATGGTGACTAAGAATCTCCATTAAATCTCCCCAAACCCCTCTTTGATAAAGAGGGGCTTCCCCCTTAATAAAGGGGGATTGAGGGGGATTCTTGGGATTCCCAATTCAGTTAAAAAACAATATTTGTGACCCAGTTGTTGAGTGAAAATCTCCACAACACACGGAGAAAAAAATTGAAAGACTTGCTCGATATCATGCGCAAAAAGACGGATTCAGACGGTCATGCTCCTGTAGAGTTTGACCGCATCCGTATTGGTCTTGCGTCACCAGAAATGATTAAGTCATGGTCTCACGGTGAAGTTAAAAAGCCAGAAACCATTAACTATCGTACGTTCAAGCCTGAACGTGATGGTTTGTTCTGTGCCAAAATCTTTGGTCCAGTGAAAGATTACGAATGCTTGTGTGGTAAATACAAGCGTATGAAATACAAAGGCGTCATTTGTGAAAAATGTGGCGTTGAAGTAACAACTGCGAAAGTCCGTCGTGAACGTATGGGTCACATCGAGCTGGCGTCTCCAGTTGCCCACATCTGGTTCTTAAAATCATTACCGAGCCGTATCGGTCTATTATTAGACATGACGCTACGTGATATTGAACGTGTATTGTATTTCGAATCTTATGTAGTGACCGATCCGGGTATGACTCCATTTGAGAAATACCAACTTCTAAATGATGAAGAATACTTCAATGCATTAGAAGAACACGGTGATGAATTCACAGCGAAAATGGGTGCTGAAGCAGTTCAAGACTTGTTGAAAGACATCGATCTTGAAGCTGAAATTGCGCGTCTTCGTGAAGAAATTCCTGTTACAACTTCAGAAACCAAGCTGAAAAAAGCGTCTAAGCGTTTGAAGTTGATGGAAGCATTCAACGATTCGAACAACAAGCCAGAATGGATGGTGTTAACTGTACTTCCAGTTCTTCCACCAGATCTTCGTCCGCTTGTACCACTTGAAGGTGGTCGTTTCGCGACTTCTGACCTGAATGATCTTTACCGTCGTGTGATCAACCGTAACAACCGTTTGAAGCGTCTTCTTGACCTTGCAGCGCCAGACATCATCGTACGTAACGAAAAACGTATGTTGCAAGAGTCTGTAGATGCATTGCTAGATAACGGTCGTCGTGGTCGTGCAATTACCGGTTCGAACAAGCGTCCGCTTAAATCTTTGGCAGACATGATCAAAGGTAAGCAAGGTCGTTTCCGTCAAAACTTACTTGGTAAGCGTGTTGACTATTCGGGCCGTTCGGTAATTACTGTTGGTCCAAACCTGCGTTTGCACCAATGTGGTCTTCCGAAGAAAATGGCACTTGAACTGTTCAAACCATTCATTTTCGCGAAACTACAAGCTTCTGGTCAAGCAACTACCATTAAAGCTGCGAAGAAAATGGTTGAGCGCGAAACCCCAGAAGTTTGGGACGTTCTTGCTCACGTGATTCGTCAACATCCAGTGATGTTGAACCGTGCGCCAACTCTTCACCGTTTGGGTCTTCAAGCATTTGAACCGATCCTGATCGAAGGTAAAGCGATCCGTCTACACCCACTCGTATGTGCTGCGTTTAACGCCGACTTCGATGGTGACCAAATGGCGGTACACGTACCATTAACACTTGAAGCTCAGCTTGAAGCTCGTGCGTTAATGATGTCGACGAATAACATCTTGTCTCCAGCGAATGGTGAGCCAATCATCGTACCGTCTCAGGACGTGGTCTTGGGCTTGTATTACATCACGCGTGATGCAATCAATGCCAAAGGTGAAGGCATGGTGTTCGCGGATACTCACGAAGTAAACCGTGCACTGGCAACAGGTCAGGTTGATCTACACGCTCGAGTTAAAGCACGTGTACACCAGACTGTGATCGATGAAGATGGTAACCGTGAACAGCAAACCATTATTGTAGATACGACGCCTGGTCGTTGCCTGCTTTGGGAAGTTGTGCCTGAAGGTATGGATTTCCAGCAAATTAACGTTGAGATGACTAAGAAAAATATCTCGAAGTTAATTAACTCTTGCTACCGTAAATTGGGTCTGAAAGATACTGTTATCTTCGCTGACCAATTGATGTACTTGGGCTTCCGTCAAGCGACGCGTTCAGGTGTATCTGTCGGTATGGAAGACATGGTTATTCCACCGCAAAAACAAGCAATTATTGGTAAAGCGGAAGCTGAAGTTCGTGAAATCGAACAACAGTTCGAACAAGGCTTCGTAACTGCCGGCGAACGTTATAACAAAGTGGTCGATATTTGGGCACGTACCAATGACCAGGTTGCTAAAGCGATGATGGACAACTTGTCTTTTACTACTGTGAAGAACAAACAGGGTGAAGACGAGAAGCAAAAATCATTCAACTCGATCTACATGATGTCTGACTCAGGTGCCCGTGGTTCGGCAGCTCAGATTCGTCAGTTGGCGGGTATGCGTGGTTTGATGGCGAAGCCGGATGGCTCGATCATTGAAACCCCAATTAAAGCGAACTTCCGTGAAGGTTTGACCGTACTTCAGTACTTCATCTCGACACACGGTGCGCGTAAAGGTTTGGCCGATACAGCACTGAAAACTGCGAACTCGGGTTACTTGACGCGTCGTCTAGTAGACGTTGCGCAGGACTTGGTTATTACCGAGCCGGATTGTGGTACGTATGACGGTCTGGTAATGACTCCGTTCATTCAAGGTGGCGATGTCATCGAGAACCTGGGTGCACGAGTATTGGGTCGTGTGGTTGCTGAAGATGTGAAACGTGTAGGTACAGACGAAGTTCTGCTTCCACGTAATACTTTAATTGACGAGAAATTGGCGACGTTCATCGAAAGCCAAGGTGTCGACGAAATTAAAGTACGTTCAGTCGTAAACTGTGCGTCTACCTTCGGTGTATGTGCGAAATGTTACGGTCGTGACCTAGCACGTGGTCATCAGGTGAACCCGGGTGAGTCTGTTGGTGTAATGGCAGCTCAATCGATTGGTGAGCCAGGTACACAGTTAACGATGCGTACCTTCCACGTCGGTGGTGCTGCGAGCCGAACTTCTGCTGCAAACAGTGTACAAGTTCGTAACCAAGGTACAGTACGTTTCCATAACGTGAAAACAGTACAACATGCCAAAGGTCACTTGGTATCGACTTCACGTTCAGGTGAAATCGGTATTGCGGATGACTTAGGTCGTGAGCGCGAGCGTTATAAATTGCCTTACGGTGCTTCTATCTTGCTAAAAGATGGCGAAGCTGTAGAAGCAGGCGGTATTGTGGCGACTTGGGATCCGCATACACATCCATTGGTAACAGAAGTTGCTGGTAAAGTACGTTTCAGCCAGATTGCTGATGGCGTGACGGTTACTTCTAAAACTGATGATGCAACAGGTATGTCAACCATCGAAATCTTGCCAGTGACTTCACGTCCTGCGTCAGGTAAAGATTTGCGTCCTGCTGTTGTGTTAGATACCGTTGATGGTGGCGAACAGTTCTACTTCCTGCCACAGAACACGATTCTTTCTGTTCGTGATGGCGAAACGATTGGTGTCGGTGATGTCATCGGTCGTGTACCACAAGAAACTTCACGTACCCGTGATATTACCGGTGGTCTGCCGCGTGTAGCTGACTTGTTCGAAGCACGTAAGCCGAAAGAGCACGCAATCCTTGCAGAAGTGTCGGGTGTTGTAAGCTTTGGTAAAGAGACCAAAGGTAAGAACCGTCTGGTGATTACGCCGGATGATGGCTCTGAGATTTATGAAGAGTTGATTCCGAAATGGCGTACGATTAACGTGTTCGAAGGCGAACATGTGAACCGTGGTGAAACTATTTCTGATGGTCCACAGAACCCGCACGATATCTTGCGTTTGAAAGGCGAAGTTGCGCTTACAAACTACATCGTGAACGAAGTTCAGGATGTATACCGTCTGCAAGGTGTAAAAATCAACGACAAGCATATTGAAGTGATCGTACGTCAAATGCTGCGTAAAGTTGATATCACTGATGGCGGCGATACTAGCTTCATCAAAGGCGAACAAGTGGATTACATCCGCGTTGTTCAAGAAAACCAAGCAGTTCTTGCACAAAACAAGTTCCCTGCGAAGTTTGAACGTCAATTGATGGGTATTACGAAAGCATCGCTTTCTACTGACTCGTTCATCTCTGCTGCATCGTTCCAGGAAACCACGCGTGTGTTAACTGAAGCGGCTGTAACAGGTAAAGAAGATGACTTACGCGGCTTGAAAGAGAACGTGGTTGTAGGTCGCCTGATCCCAGCGGGTACAGGTTTGGCTTACCACCTGGAGCGTCGTCGTCAAGAAGCAGAAGCTGCAGAATTTGAACTGCACAATGATTTCTCTGATGTAGACCAAGCTCTAAGCCAGGCATTTAACGAAGAATTCTAATTCGAGTTAAAGCTGAGAAAAGAGACGCCTTCGGGCGTCTTTTTTTGTCTGAAATTTATAAATAAGACAGCTTGAACAGAAGAATAATCCATTGATATTTACAAAACTCAGCAGGAATACCGAGAGAAGTAACACGCTACAGATTTTAGTTTCATAAAATGAAGATAAGCTTAATTAAAGCGAGACAGGAAGGTCAAGGTCATGAAAAAATTAATGGGTGTTATGGCAGTTGCCACTCTTTCCACCTTTATGTTGGCGGGTTGTGAAAGTATGTCTGCCAATGAGCAACGGATCGGTGCTGCGGCCCTTGGTGGTGCAGTCGGTGGTGGTGTTGGTAATAAAGTCGGCGGTGGCGTTGGTGCAGCTGTAGGTGGTGGTGCCGGTGCTGCAGTGGGTAGTAAATCCCAAGGCGGTTCAAACCGTAATGCGACCTATAGTGGTGTAGGTGGTGCTGTTGGTTCCGCAGTCGGTAAAAGCATCTTCGGTGGTAATGCGGGTGCCGCAATCGGTGGCGCAATCGGTGGTGGTGCCGGTGCTGCGATTGAACAGGATAACCGTCGTCGTTAAGTCGAAAGTTACTTCAGATTCATCTAGATTTAAAAGCGCCAATGTGGCGCTTTTATCTTATTTAGAAGCGTTAATTTTCCCTTTGCTCTGTTTCCGCCGGATATAGACCGTTTTCTCTACCTCAGCAATTCTGACCCCGGCTTCATCATAAATATTCAGCTGATAATGTCGATACACTGGCGCATTATCGGCCGCCAGATTGATAATCGTGGTAATTTCTTCAGCAGAAATCCGAATATCCGCCACCACTGTACCGCGACCCGGTGCCAAAAACTGAATGCTGGCGCCTTTATCCCAGACCAGGTATTTCGGCCCCAAATGATGCATCAGCAATAACATATAAAAGGGATCGACCATTGAATACAGGCTGCCACCAAAATGCACACCGACAATATTCTGGTTCTTACGGGTCAGCGGCATTTTGACCCGAACGTGATAATTATTAAAATCAATCTTATCAATTTCAATGCCTGCACCACGATAAGGGGCATAGCGGTTCAGAATAAATTTTGAAACCAGAGGCAGTTTTTGAATTTTCTGGAATAGGCTCATACTGACATTCTTTTTGCGGCTGTGATTATGCATACTAGAGCAACAAAAATGCGCTGGCATTGATCAATCATGCCGATTTATAAACTAAGTGGTCAATAACAAAAACAGGATCAAAAGATGGAAATGCACATGCAATGGGTCGATACCACGGATCAGCAGCGTCTTTGTGTCAAAACTTATGGACAATCCGAACAACCGGCATTGGTGCTGGTTCACGGCTATCCCGATCATCAGGCAGTTTGGGAGCCAGCCATTGCTCATTTGAGTCAGGATTACTTTGTTGTGACTTATGATGTCCGTGGCGCAGGTGAGTCCAGTATTCCCAAAAAAATCTCCGATTACCGCTTGGCCCGTTTAAGTCAGGATCTGGAAGAGGTGGTGAACGAAATATTGCCGAATCGTGCTTTTCATCTGGCCGCGCATGACTGGGGTTCAATTCAGTCCTGGGAATCCGTCACCGGTCCACGCTTTAAAGGACGAATTCTGTCTTATAGCACCTTGTCTGGGCCATGTCTGGATCATGCCGCTTTCTGGATGCGTGAACAGTTCCAGCAAAACAAGGCAAAATTCTTAAAGCAAATGAGCAAGTCCTGGTATATTGCGGTGTTTCAGTTGCCCTTGGTGGCGCCATTGGCCTGGAATTTTTTTAATCCGCAGCGTTGGAGCAAGATCGTGCAGCAACTGGAAAGACACGATAATCTGCCACTCAACACGCATATTGTCAAAGATGGCAAATATGGTGTGAACCTGTACCGGGCCAATTTTTTGCCACGCTTAACTCAACCACGGCAGCGTTTTGCCATCTGTCCGGTACAGGCAATTGTGCTGAAATATGACCAGTTTGTCGGGCCAGATCTGGTCGATGAGATGTCCAAATGGGCGGATGACTTCTCCAAAGTAGAACTGGCTGCCAATCACTGGGCGATTCTAAGTCAGCCGGAGCAAGTGGCTCAATTGATTGATGAGTTTATTCAGCGTAAATCTGTTGTCATCACTTGATAGGCCACTCAACTAAACATGACCCGGCCAGAAAAAAGTGGCGGAATTTTTATCCGCATTTTCTGATAAAATAGCCGCTTTCTCTCTATTCCGATTCATTATGTTCGCAATTCTTGCTGCTATTGGAGTCATGTTCGGACTCTCGTTGGCACGTGTACCTGTGGTTTTTGCCCTGGTCATTGGTGCTGTTACAGGTGGTTTATTGGCAGGTCTGGGCCTGCAGGGAACCTTGGACGCGTTTAACAATGGCTTGGGTGGGGGTGCCAAAATTGCCTTAGCTTACGGTATTTTAGGTGCATTTGCTTTGGCTCTGGCGCGTTCGGGGTTACCGGATTTACTGGCTTATAAAATGATTAGCACCTTGAAAGGTGAGGCAGATTTTAAAGCGCAAAACCGGGTGAAATATCTGATCTTCTTCACGGTTGCCATTGCTGCCGTGTTCTCGCAGAACGTCATTCCTGTGCATATTGCCTTCATTCCGGTACTGATTCCGCCGCTATTGATTGTATTTAACCATTTACAGCTGGATCGCCGTTTGGTGGCCTGTTTACTGACCTTTGGTCTGGTGGGCACCTATATGCTGATTCCGGTCGGTTTTGGTGCCATCTTCCTGAATGACATTCTGGGTCATAACATCAATACTTTTGGTAAGCCATACGGATTTGAAATTAGCTATGACCAGATTCCATCTGCGATGGCAATTCCAGTATTCGGTATGTTTGTGGGCTTATTGATGGCGATCTTTATTAGCTATCGCAAACCACGTCAATATCAAGATATTCATGTCCAGGAACAGCAAAGTATTTCCGCTGAATTAGGTGTGGCTGAGCAGGTTAAACCGCAGATTGCCAAATTTACCATCGGGATGGCCGGCCTTGCAGTGATTGCCACATTGGCGGTACAGCTTTATTCAGACTCGATGATTCTGGCCGGTCTGGTCGGTGTCGCGATCCTGAGTTGTGCGGGGATCTTTAAATGGAAAGAAGCGGATGATGTGATCATTACCGGTATGCGCATGATGGCGCTGGTTGGCTTTATCATGATTGCAGCACAAGGCTTTGCCGCTGTGATTGAAGCGACTAATCAGGTACCAACCTTGGTTGAAGCATCAGTGAACTGGATTGGTGATAGTCAGGCTTTGGCTGCCTTCCTGATGCTGTTGATTGGTTTGCTGATCACATTGGGCATTGGTTCTTCTTTCTCGACCATTCCAATTCTGGCAATTATCTATGTACCGCTCTGTATCCAGTTCGGTTTTAGCCCGGCTGCGACCATTGCGATTATCGGGACTGCAGCAGCTTTGGGAGATGCCGGTTCTCCAGCTTCGGATTCAACTTTGGGCCCAACTTCGGGTTTAAATATGGATGGTCAGCATGACCATATGAAGGACAGTGTGATTCCAACCTTCATTCACTTCAATATTCCGTTGATGATTTTTGGCTGGATTGCAGCCATGGTTCTGTAAGTCAATTTCAATCTGCTCTGATATCTATTGGAGCAGATTTATCTGGATTTAAAATAAATAATAAGATGTATTTAAAATATATGTTTAAATAAAAATTAATATAAACCTGATTATTTTAGTCTGAATAAATTCATATTTATCTGATTAATATGCTTGGTATTTAAAACCAACTAATCCAGTCAATTTAAAATAAATAACTTTTCAAATCAGTTATTTAAATAATAATTGAAAATTAGTTTTATAATCCTTATTGCATATTATTTTCTCTCGTGTTTATTATTAATTAAGATTTATTTTCTTAATAATTATTCTTCCTGTGGGGTATTTTAAAATGTTAAAGCAAGCTGCTCTAATTGCATTAATGGGTCTTTCTGCATCTGCGATGGCAGGTCAATGGCAGGTGAAAGTCGGTGCCAGTTCTTTAGCACCATCAAGTGACACTGAAATTGCACCAGGTTTAGTCGCAGAAGCCGATCAGGAATATGGTTTTACGCCATCGGTTGAATACTTCTTTAATGACAATATCTCGGCAGAATTATTATTGGCTACCCCGTTTAACCATGACATTTCTCTTCAGGGTGTAGGTAAGGTGGCTAAGATCAAACATCTGCCACCCACAATTACCGCTAAATATAACTTTAAAAATGCAACACGCTTTACACCATATATTGGCGTAGGTGGCACAGCTTTTATTGCTTGGGATGAAGAAGGTCTGGCTAAAGACGTGAAAGAAGAGTTTGGTTTGGCAGGTCAAGTCGGCTTTAATTATCAGCCAGCCGATGCCAAAAACTGGGGAGTATTTGCTGACGTGCGCTATGCAGATTTGAGTCCTGAAGTGACTTTAGATGATGCTGATAATACTAAATTCGAATTGAATATTGATCCTTGGGTTTATACGATCGGTTATAGCTACAAGTTCTAAATTCTAGCCTTGCTCAACAAAAAAGCCTCATCTTGAATGAGGCTTTTTTTCAAAATAACAACGATTTATAACTTATTGAAATTGAGCAGATCGGCAATGTTCAACTATATTAAAACGAATAAAGTAAATATTAATTGAATACGACTTAATAATTGAATAATAAGGAAGATCAGCATGAAGTTTTTAAGCCAAGGTATTGTGATCTTCTTCAGCCTGCTGGCAGGGTCTACCTATGCGGCAAGTTTTGATTGTCAGAAAGCTGAAACCGTGACAGAGAAAGCGATTTGTGAACATCGTCTGCTCAATGATGCCGATGTCAAGATGAGTACCAGCTATCATATTTTACGCCGTATGGTGCCTATGGGAACCCGTTCGGTGATCCAGCGTGATCAGGTGAAATGGCTACAGTTCCGTGACCGCTGTCAGGAATCTGTGTCCTGTCTGAGTCAGGTCTATAATATGCGTCAGCAGCAAATAGACCTGCAATTTCAACGTATTTATAAGCTTGGGCCTTATTAAGCCTTAAACCTAAGCCTTTACAAATCCAAGTCATTTTAGATCAAGAGATCCTTTATAAAATATCTTGAGAAAAAATATACAACTGGCTATTGAAAATTTAGTAACTCACTCCATTCATATAGGCAACAGTATTGACCTGTATTTAAAATAAAAGGAGTGATTAATGAGCGAGTCTAGCGCACAAAAACATAGTTTCCAGGCTGAAGTGGCTCAGTTACTACATCTCGTGACCCATTCGCTTTATTCAAACCCTGAAATTTTCCTACGCGAATTGATCTCGAATGCCTCAGATGCATGCGACAAATTACGTTTTGAAGGGATTAACCATCCCGAATTTTATGAAAATGATCCGGATCTGCGCGTTCGTGTCAGTCTGGATGCAGACAATAAAACCATTACCATTTCAGATAACGGGATCGGCTTAAGCGAACAGGAAGCTATTGATAATTTAGGGACTATTGCCAAATCAGGCACCAAAGACTTTATGTCCAAACTGACCGGCGATCAAAAGGCTGATGCCCAGCTAATTGGCCAGTTTGGTGTCGGTTTCTATTCCGGTTTTATTGTGGCTGACAAGATCACGGTAGAGTCGCGTCGTGCTGGCACAGATGTCTCTGAAGGGGTGCGCTGGATCAGTGGCGGAACCGGTGAGTTCGAAGTTGAACAGATCACTAAAGAAAGTCGTGGTACCGATATTATTCTGCACTTGCGTGACGATGCGCTGGATTATCTGCAAAGCTATAAAGTGAAGCAGATTATCAATAAATATTCAGACCACATTAGCCTGCCAATCCAGATGCAAAAAGAAGTCTGGCAGGAAGAAGAAGCGGCTGAAGGTGAAACATCTAAAGGTGGCCAGTATGTCAAAACTGATGAGTGGGAAGCCATTAACTCGGCCAGCGCATTATGGACTCGTAACAAGTCTGAAATCACTGAAGAGCAGTATGTCGAGTTCTACAAGAACTTAAGCCATGATTTCGCAGCGCCATTGGCTTGGGCGCATAACCGAGTTGAAGGCAGCACTGAATATACCCAGTTATTATATATTCCAAGCAAAGCGCCACATGATATTTTCACCCGTGAATCCAAAGCGGGTATCAAGCTGTATGTGAAACGCGTGTTCATTATGGATGATGCGGATAACCTGATTCCAAACTACCTGCGCTTTGTACAAGGCGTGGTGGACAGTGCCGATCTGCCATTGAACGTGAGCCGTGAATTACTGCAAGAAAGCCGTGATGTAAAAACCATCCGTGAAGGCAATACCCGCCGTATCCTGACCATTTTGGATAATCTGGCTAAATCTGAAGATGAAAAAGATCAGGCAAACTTCAAGACCTTCTATCAGGAATTTGCTTCAGTATTGAAAGAAGGTCTGGGTGAAGATTTCAGCAACCGTGAACGTATCTTGAAACTGCTGCGTTATGCGACGTCGACCAATGATGAAGTCAGCACATCATTGGCAGACTATAAAGCACGCATGAAAGACGGCCAGAAAGCCATTTATTATGTGACTGCAGATAGTCTGAATGCTGCGAAAAATTCACCGCAACTGGAACTGTTCAAGAAAAAAGGCATTGAAGTTCTGTTGATGACTGAACGCGTGGATGAATGGGCGATGAACTTCGTGAATGAGTTCGATGGTACGCCTTTGCAAAACGTGTCTAAGGGTGCAGTTGACTTAGGTGACCTTCAGGATGCCGAAGAGAAGAAAGCCCTTGAAGAAGCCGCAGCCCAGTTTAAACCGGTGGTGGATAAGCTGACGGATTCATTAAAAGACAAAACCAAAGAAGTGCGGGTGACGACGCGTCTGGTCGATTCTCCGGCTTGTCTGGTAACTGGAGAAGGTGAGTTGTCTCCACAACTGATTCGTATGCTGAAAGATGCAGGTCAGCCTGTGCCGGATATCAAGCCGATTCTGGAAATTAACCCAGAACATCCGTTGGTGAAAAAACTGGATGGCTCGGCGCAGTTTGATGATCTGGCCAATGTGATCTTCGACCAAGCGGTGATTGCAGAAGGTGGATTACCAGAAAATCCTGCTGAATATGTCAAGCGAATTAATAGTTTGCTGCTTGCTTAAGTGCTGATGTATTGAATGAGAAAATCCCTCTTAGGAGGGATTTTTTATGTCTGCTTCATTTTTCAATTCTAGAAATGATCTGGAAAAACGATAGACAGGATAAAAAAATACCTTCGAATCATAAATCTATATTTTGGATTATTAATTAATTTTTAATTTATAATTACGATTATAAAGCAAAGAGAGAGAATGTTATGAAATTTAAGCTGATGATCAGTATGGGCGCTGTAATCCTGATGTCGATGAGCCAAGTTAGTCTAGCGGCACCTGCTGCAGAAAAAATGGTACGCACAGATCGAATCAGTTTTTATAAAGTTGCGAAAGTAGAGGCAGCAAAACTACAACGTGTGCAACATAGCGATCGTATTCGCTTCAATATGCCAGTGATGGAGCAACCTTCATTACAGCAAAAACGAGTGCTACGCAGTGATCGTATTATCTTGAATAAAACCAGCTAATACTTACCGCGCTGATTGCCTCAGTAATATTGAAAAAAGCCCATGAATGATGGGCTTTTATATTTTCCACCATCATTCAGTTTAAAACAATGCTTCTAAACGTACCAAAGCCCCGACATAGTGGTCACGATCCTCGCGATGATCATTCAGGTAGTTCAGGTCGGTCTGGACAAAAAACCATTCACGTAAAAAAGGTTGTCTCCACGACACATATGGACCCCAGCGGTTGAGACGCAGATCCTTGTCATTCAGATAACCTCCAGTATAAATGCCATAACTAAAACGGTTGTCCTGAAAAAACTGGTGTTGTCTAAAAGTGTAGTTGTCCCAAGTCAGATCGTCGTCTTGATCATCTGCATAAGTCAGACTGAGTTGATTGGAGAAAAAGGCCTGATTGGGACGAGCATGGATCAACTCCAGATTGGTCCGTAAATAGTTTTCACTCTGAACGCCATAGCGATAAATCTGTTCGGCATGAAAAGAGTAGTCATTTTCTAGTGTCCAATCCTTACTGGCTTTGACACGCAGGTAAATATCATCGCCAGAACGTAGGCCCAAATCCAGATCGGTTTCGAAAGGAATGCGATCTGACCATTCTGACCAACGTAAGGCAAAAGAGCTGTTATCTTCACGGGCACGTTTAGTATCCAGACGCTTATTTCCGGAAGTGGCAGGATTTTCATTGGTAATCGCGACATTGCTGTCTAATTCATTGTCCAGACTGTCATCACCAAACACCACACTCAGCTTTTGTTCCAAGGTCGGAAGCTTGATCTTGCCGCGGATTCGAGGCTTAATCTCATAGCCTTCATATTCATCCCAGCGATTATCTAGAATGATCCGTAATGTAGCTGCAGCTGGCTGATCCGGATCGCTTTCACCAAACCAGTTATCAATTTTATGCGCAGTACGATCGGCCCATTCGCGGATGCCTTTCTGCTTTTGATCTGCCCATGAATAATTTTCTGTCTCTAGCGTGGATGGAACAATGGCGACATTTGATTGCTCCGGCAGAACCGTGGGTGTTGCATCGATCAAACGTGGAATCTGATCCAGCAAGCCTGATCGGCTTGGCTCTATATTCGTTGGACTGGCAGGAGCAGTTGTGACTGAATTGGCCCAAGACATGCTACCACTCATTCCTAAGCCCAGAGAGAGCAGTAAAATTTGAGTAATCCTGTTTATTTGCATGAGATATTTGTTGCTCTTGTATTCTTATATTCAGCTGTAGTTTTCTAAAAAACGGCCTTAAAAAGCAAGTTAAAGCTACAAAATAACAGCAATTATTCAATCATTTGAGCCTGAATTTCCCGATAAAGCTCTAATACCCGAATGGGTTGTGGCATTGTTAAAATAATATTGTGAATATTCTGCCAATTTAGCTGTTTGTCGCGTTGCAGCAAGATGTATGGATAGGCCAGCTCATCCTCTGCGAGAGAGATGCGTTTTTCACCATGAATCACTCGGATTTTTTGATGTTCCTGTAGCAAAAGCACTGGGGTAGAAAAATCCGCAGCAGCTTCTTTAAACGAGATAAATTTCTGCTTTTGAATGGACTGTGCGGGTATAAATGGATGGTAATCTGGCTGTGTCCAGACTGTTTCAGCCTGCTGCAAGTAAGCCGTTGAAAAAAGCTCGAGTTGCATGAAACTGGTGCTTATAACAGACCATGCCAGTGATTTAATCGCAGCAGCCTGGCGTTGATGATGGGTCAGCCAATGTTGAATACAATAATGTGCCTGTAACTGACTCGGTACCCCTAAGAGCATCAGATATTTAACAAACTGACCTTGCAGATTCAGTTGTTCAACCAAATAAACCTGACGTGCCTGCCAGTTATCTTCTGCCGCATAATACAAGGTGATATCCAGATAGGCAGGATGCTCGATATTCTCAGTCAGTTCTAAAGCACAGAGTCGCTGGATATTGGTTTCTTCTAAGCCTAAAGGGTGTACATGGGTGTTTAGTTCGCCTAGTTGAATCTGTACAGGGAATTGAATCAATTCGGAGGCTGTGATCTGTTCTTGCGGAATTTTCGTTATTGTCATTTCAGCTTTTAGTTGAGGATTTAGTTCCTTGGGTTCAGTCAGTATCTGATTGGTTGACTCATCTGGGCGGCGTAGTTCTAATGCATGGATTCTTGCGCGCGGCCGTCCCCGATGATATTTGGTTGTTTCCACAGAATTGCAGCTGGTTTCAGCTTCGTTTAAGGATAAGGCAGGAACGATCAAGGGGGGATCCTGTTGCAGACAAGAAAATTGCTGCTGTTGTTGCAACAGCCAGATATAGCAGTGTTGCAATTCAGCCCATTGGCTGTGCAGGGCAGGAGCTTGGGGAGCGGGCATCAGCCAGATTTGCCAGCCACGTTCAGGATGATGCAAAACTGCCCAGCCAGAATCCGGATGGGCAGACAGTGCTTGTTCCAGTGCTAAGATTTCGGTGAAATAGCCACGAAAGCTTAGATGATAAGACGTATTAGCAGAAAATTGGTAAGCAACAAGTTCAGGTTGAGTGCGGGCCTTAAATGCTGAAATCTGGGTCTTGAAAATAGGCTCATCACACAGATTAAAAATATCGCGTATCCTTTTTTTAGAACGGGCAATTTCATAGAAAGGCAGGACTTTATGCTCCAGTTGCTGCGCCAGTCCATGTAGTTCTTTAATTAAGTGTGCTTTTTCTAAAGCATTCATTTTTTGATCTCTAGAGATGTTTCAGTGCTTTATCCAGGGTTTGTGCCAGTACAATGTTAACCGCCAGCTCGACCAGTCTGTATTCAGCAGAATTCGAGTCTGTATAGCTTTCTGCCATTTCAATTAAATAATCAATAGAAACTGACTGAGGCGGAATTTTGCCCTGTACCAATGCCTGAAGTTCATGCATAAAAAATTTTCTTATCATTAATCTATTTATATTGCTGCAATTATAAGCAGAGATCACATAAAATAGTGATCTATTTTGAGTGTTTTATAAACAAATTTTTTAATTAAAAGTGATAAAAATCAATAGAAAAAATGAGAGTAGGAAATAGTCGATATTTTTGAGAGTTGTGCATCTTTTACACAGAATGTGTTCAATATGATAAAAAAAGCAGGCTGAATCAATCAGCCTGTTTTAATGCAAAACAGTTTTGCATTAAGCCGTTTTTTCAGTTGCTACAGTCGCAGCATCTGTATTTACTGTTTCAGCAGGTACTTTAGTCGCTGGAAAGTCTGGCAGATGAACCACTTGCGCCATTTGTGCAGACGCTTGAACAGAAAAAGCCATAACGGTTGCAGCGAAAGCAAATTTAAGAGCATTCATAGGATGACCTTTAATATCAGAGTGTTCAATGACTTGAACAGAGGAGAATATTTAAACTTAATTCGGGTGAAATAATAGCAAATAAGACTTAATATAAAATGATAGATTCGGCAAATTCAGGCAGTAAATTTTAGATAAATTACTCTATAAAACAATAAATTAGTGTATTTACTCTAGTTTGATTTTTATGATTTTACAGGACTTTATGCTTTGTTTTGGCGATGAGAATCTGGACTTGATCGAGTGCCAAAACAAGCGGCGATGTGTTTTTGATCTGCCAATTTAAGATTGAATTTCGAGCTTTGTTCAATCCATGTAAGTTTTTGCTATCGCTTGTTTACGGGCTGCTGCAATCTTCTGAGAATGGACTAAGATGGAATTCCATTCATTTTCATGCTGAGAGTTTTATTATGGCAATTGCAAAAGTGGTAGAAGTCAATTCAAGCAGCAATAAAAGCTTTGAAGATGCGATTCAAACGGGCATTCAGAAAGTCACAGAAACGGTCAAAAATGTACAAGGTGCTTGGATCAATGAACAGAAGGTTGTCATTAAAGAAAATAAAATCACGGAATATCGTGTCAATTTAAAAATTAGTTTTCTGGTTGATTAAGCGAATGCCATTCAATAACAAATAAAAAAACCCCATTTGAAATGGGGTTTTTTATTGAACGTTGTTTTATTTAGCTTGGTCTGGCGTGTCACACGTTTCTGTTGAGCATTGTGCTGCCTGACTGTTGGTTGATGTATCGAGCGCTTTTTCAAATACTTGCAGGAAAACTTCTTTAGGCTGCGCGCCTGCCAATGCCACACGTTGATCAAAAACAAAGAAAGGTACACCGGTCACTTTGAGTTGTTCATGTGCGACTTCCTGATCGAATTTGACGAAATCAGCATATTCTTCCGAATCCAACAGGTCATCGACTTCGACCGGATTCAGGCCAATACGCGCTGCGACATCTTCCAGTGTTTCACGTTCTCCAATCGCCAGACCTTGGGTCATATAGCTATAGAAGAACGCTTCCTGTGCTTCATTGCCCAAACCTTTGCTTTGCGCCAGGTGAATCAGGCGATGCGCATTAAAGGTATTGCCTGAATTGGCACCTTCCCAGTTAAATTCAATACCTTCGGCTTTGGCCATTTCAGCAATATTGCGCTGCATCTCTTCGACTTCTGCCACGGTGCGGCCATATTTTTGCGCCAGACGCTCAGAGTTGGAGACTTCCTGACGTACAGGTGCTTCAGGATCGAGCTGGAAACTGTGCCAATGTACTTCTAGCTCAATACCTGCTTCTTGTGCAGCAGCTTCTAAACGTTTTTTACCAATATAGCAGAAGGGGCAAACCACATCTGACCAGATATCTACGCGCATGTCATGTCTCTAATTTTGCTCTTGTGTTCAAGTATGAGGGTGAAGAATCAGAATTTAAAGCCCTTGAGCATCAGAAGTGTATTTCTACAGCAGATCGGCAGGATAAATAAAAGAAGAAAGAGTAGGTGATAGCCAGATGGCTTCCTTAATATAATCAGGTTCTGACTATTCAAAAAAAATATAAAAATGCCATAAAAAAACGCCCCGTAGGGCGTTTTGTGAATGCAGTCAATTATGCAGTTTTTACTGCAGCTTCAACAGCAAGCATGTGACCATTTTCTTCGAAGTTTGAGTGCCAAGAAAGCGCTTCACGAAGAAGATGAGGGGTATGGCCGCCTTTTGCACATGCACGGTCAAAGTAATCATTCAACGCATCGCGGTACATTGGGTGCGCACAGTTATCAATTACTGCACGTGCACGCTCACGCGGAGCCAAACCACGAAGATCCGCAAGACCTTGTTCAGTCACTAGGATATCAACATCGTGTTCTGCATGGTCGATATGTGAAGCAAACGGTACCACAGAAGAGATGTCGCCACCTTTCGCGATTGATTTGGTTACGAAGATCGCCAAGTGGGCATTACGTGCGAAGTCACCTGAACCACCAATACCGTTCATCATTTTGGTACCACATACGTGAGTTGAGTTCACGTTACCGTAAATATCAAACTCAAGTGCAGTGTTGATGCCGATAATACCTAAACGACGTACCAGTTCAGGATGGTTTGAAATTTCCTGTGGACGTAATACCAGTTTGTCTTTGTATTGTTCAAGGTTGTTAAATACTTTCTCGCCGTATTTCGCAGAAAGTGTAATAGAAGAACCTGAAGCAAACTTCATTTTACCTGCATCGATCAATTCAAACGTACAGTCTTGCAGAACTTCTGAGTACATGATCAAGTCTTCAAAGTTTGAATCTTTCAGACCCGTCAATACGGCATTTGCAATTGAACCGATCCCTGCTTGAAGAGGTCCGAGGTTTTTCGGTAGACGGTCTTCAGCCACTTCTTTTTCAAAGAAAGCAATCAAATGGTTGGCAATGCTTTGAGTCTCATCATCTGGCGCAGTTACAGTAGATGGAGAGTCATGCAATTCGCTGTTAAATACGATACCAACAATTTTAGATGGATCAATATTGATCGCATGCGTACCGATACGCTCATCAACTTGAGTCAATGGAATCGCTTGACGCGTTGGACGATAGGTCGGGATGTAGATATCGTGCAAGCCTTCAAATGCCGGGCTTAAATTCGTATTGATTTCTACAATCACTTTTTCAGCAAAAATCGCAAAGCTTGCAGAGTTACCAACAGATGTTGTTGGAATGATGCCGCCATCTTCAGTAATTGCTACGGCTTCGATGATCGCAACGTCTGGTTTTTTCAACTGAAGGTTACGCATTTGTTCAACGGTTTCAGACAAGTGCTGGTCAATGAACATCACTTCGCCGTTGTTGATTGCTTTACGTAAAGTGTTGTCGACCTGGAACGGTAAACGGCGTGCCAATACGCCAGCTTCAGTCAGTTGTTTGTCTAGATCGTTCCCTAGTGATGCACCAGTAATTAACGTAATCTTTAATGGGTTTGCTTTTGCCTGTTGAACCAAAGCTAAAGGAACCGCCTTCGCTTCACCAGCGCGAGTAAAGCCACTCATACCCACAGTCATGCCATCTTGGATGAATTCAGCCGCTTGTTCAGGGCTGATGACTTTGTTGTGTAGGGAGGCTAAACGGATACGATCTAAAGACATTTTAACTCTCATTAATTCTTAAACTATGATACGGATTGTACCGCTCAAAAAATGTATTGTGCATAGGTGTTAGGCTAAGGTCTAATTTTTTAGCTAAATGTAGGTATAATAAAAAATGATGATTTTTAAATGATTGAATTCGTGAACTATAAAATGAATTGTATAGAAAAACTAAAAAGTCATTTGTTGAATTACTGATCACTTCTTAAAAGTGATCAGTCAAAGTTTGGCGAATTTTATCGAGTGTGGTGGCTGGGGAAAGTGTATCTGGGTTCACCTGATTCACGGGTAGTGAAATGATAGCTTCCAGCCCACCTTCAGGACGATTATGAATACGCAATTGACCATGGTGAATGTCGACAATCCGTTTCACAATGGCCAACCCCAAGCCACTGCCTTGTACCGTTCGTGCCGAATTGCCCCGAACAAAAGGCTGCATCAAGGCTTCAATCTGATCTTCCGGAATGCCTTCGCCATGGTCTGCGACACAAATCAACAGTTGATCTTCTTCAACATGCGCAGAAAGCTCAATTGGTTCTGAACCATAGCGTTTTGAGTTGTTGATCAGATTGCCAATCAGTCTTTTTAGCGACATGCTACGTGCCTGAATGGTCGGTATATCTTGTGGGGTGAAACGGATATCTAGCGGTTTAAACTGCTTGACCAGTTCCTGTAGCAGTACATTGACATTGGTGTCCTGCGGTTCTTCATCGGAACCGTCGCGCATATAGGAAATGAACTGATCCAGAATCGCGTCCATATCTTCGACATCATAAATCAGCCCTTCTTTGAGAAAGTCTTCATCTGGCATCATTTCGGCACTGAGGCGGATCCGGGTTAAGGGCGTGCGCAAGTCATGTGAAATCCCGGCCAGCATAATTCGGCGTTCCCGCTCGGTCTGATCCAGCGTGTAAATCATCTGGTTAAAGGCATGATTGACCTGACGGATTTCCAGTGGACCATGATTGGTATCCAGATAGGGCGCTGAACCGATTCGACTATAACTGTTGGCGGCATTCTGCAGACGGCGTAAAGGACGGTTGAGCTGACGCACCAAGGTCAAAATAATGATGCCGACAATAATTGGCGTGCCGAGCAACCAGCCCAAAATCAGTTCATTGCTATAATTGGCATAAGTCTTTAAAGGTTCCTGTACCCAGTGACCATTCATTTCAGGAGTCTGGATCCAGATACGTGGACTCGGCTTAAACTGGAAATAGACTGTGGCTTGTTCGATACGTAACTCTTTGGCCAGTTTGGTTTCGATCTGTCGGGTAAAAAATTCGGCAATCAGCTTTTCCCGCACAGTAGGATATTCTGCCGGATTGGTGACATATTCAATGCCGACCCGATTTCTTAACCAGTCGTCAATGTCGACTTCCTGCTGTTTGTGATACAGGCGCAGATCGGGATTGTTGAGAATTTCCAGTTCCATGGCGAGATAACGCGCATGTTGCTGAATTTCAGGTAAAAACAGGGTGCGCCAGAAGAACCATAAGGACATAAACAGGCTGAAACAGACCACAAAAACCACCAGTACCGTGGTACGCATGGCAGCAGAACGCGGCTTGATCTTGTCGAGAAAGCGTTCCCCGCGGGTACGTTTCTTTTCCGAGTAGCTGACAAAATCGGTAAATTTTTGTGGATCGATAGGGTCGAGTTTCACACTGCGTCCTTTTGCTCAAAAGGGGAGGCTTCCCCCGTAGTTGGATACACGTTAAGGTCATCCGCAACTGTTTGAGGCAGGACTCAAGATAGTCAATGATGTTTCTGCGAGAGAATCGCTAGAATGACGGAGGTTGTCGAGTTTTGCGGATGACAATGGTTTTGCTTACTTTTGTCGAAACAAAAGTAAGGCGAACCGCAGGTTAAACCCTATAAATGAGGCTAGACCATAAGACTCCGTCATCAATCAGGAAATTAATTTATTCAGCACCATCTGGAACAAAGACATAACCCACACCCCATACGGTCTGGATATAACGTGCACGTGCAGGATTTTCTTCCACTAAACGGCGTAAACGTGACACCTGAACATCAATTGAACGTTCCATGGCACCCCATTCACGGCCACGCGCCAGATTCATCAGCTTGTCGCGGGTTAATGGTTCGCGTGGATGCTGCACCAGTGCTTTCAGTACCGCAAACTCACCGGTAGTGAGTGTTACCACTTGGCCTTCACGGGTCAGGGTGCGGGTAGACAAATCCAGTGACCAAGGACCAAAAGAAACTACTTCCATCTGCTGGCTTGGTGCACCCGGCACTTCACGTACCTGACGACGTAATACCGCACGAATACGTGCCAATAGTTCATTCGGGTTAAACGGTTTAGGCAAGTAATCGTCGGCACCTGCTTCTAAACCGGCAATACGATCCGAGTCGCTACCACGAGCGGTGAGCATAATGATAGGCGTATCGATATTGGATTGGCGTAAACGACGACAGATACTCAAGCCATCTTCGACCGGAAGCATAAAGTCGAGCACGATCAGAGAAAACAGTTCCCGCTGTAAAAGTCGATCCATCTGCGTGGCATCATGTGCAGTTTTGACCACAAAGCCTTTATCTTCGAGAAAACGCTGTAATAAGGTACGTAGACGAACATCATCATCAACCACCAGGATCCGTTCGACCCGGTCCGTTTCGGTATGTACGGCATCGGCTTTTTCAGCAGGTACAACTAAACTCATGAGATGCTCCTTTATTCTTTATTGTCGTCATAAACAAAAATCAAATAGGCTTTGAGTATACAATTCATTAATATTAATTGACTATGCTCTAAAGCACCAAATATTGCAGTTAAAATCAAGACATAGATACCAAATATATACATCTAAATGAGCAAAAAATACGATTTTACGCTGGATAAAAAGCAAAGTTCATACAAACTTTATCGGGAAAAGCAGAAAACTATGGCACTTCATAATACAAAGATAAGATAAATTAATAAAAACAATGGTGGATTTTATAGACCCGGTCTTTATAATCATGCCATTTAGTACTTATCCTTGTGGGATCAAACACGATGACTGACTTAGTTCAGCAGTTGGCAAAAGAACTTGCCGTACGTCCAAATCAAGTTGAGGCTGCCATCAAGCTTATTGATGAAGGTGCCAGTGTTCCTTTTATTGCACGTTACCGTAAAGAAGTAACGCAAGGCTTAGACGATACGCAACTACGTCAACTCGATACGCGTTTATCATACTTGCGTGATTTGTATGAGCGCCGTGAAAAGGTGATTGAATCACTCAAAGAACAAGATAAATTATCTGATGATTTATTGGCGCGTGTGAATGCGGCCGAAACCAAAAATGCATTAGAAGAAATTTACGCGCCGTACCGCCCAAAACGTACCAGTAAATCATTCAAGGCCAAAGAAGCCGGTTTAGGCCCGATTGCCGAAAAAATCTTTAATGAAGCCGTTGATCCAGCTGAAGCTTTGGCGGGCTTTAGCCATGAAGATTATCCAGATACTGAAAGCCAGCTTGATGCGATCCAGCACATCCTGATTGATGACTGGGCACAAAATATCGCACTGACCACTGAACTTAAAGCGACATTTGCAAAAACTGCCGTGCTGAAAAGTTTAGTTGCAAGTGATGAGAAAAAAGAAGTCGGTAAAAAATTCCGTGATTATTTCGATTTCTCTGAAAACTTGAACAAAGTGCCTTCACACCGTTTATTGGCGATGCTGCGTGGCCGTCAGGAAAACGTTTTAGGCCTGAAAGTTGATGGCGAAGATGATGCTCCATTGGCGCGTATTGAAACTGAATACAATCTTGAAACTGTTCAGCCACAAGCTCGTCAGGATTTCTTGAAGCAAACTGCAAAATTGTTCTGGCTCGGTAAAGTTCGTCCAACGATTGAACATTCATTGCTGACTGAAAAACGTCTGGCTGCTGAAACAGAAGCGATGAACGTCTTTGCTGAAAACCTGCGTCATTTACTGCTGTCTGCACCTGCTGGCGCACGTACCACTTTGGGCGTGGACCCAGGTATCCGTACTGGTGTGAAACTGGCGGTGGTGAACGAGTCTGGTGATGTACTGGCACATAGTACGATTTATCCATTTGCGCCAAAAGATGATAAAGATGGTTCATTAATTGAACTTGCACGTTTATGCCGCGAGTTCAATGTTGACCTGATCGCGATTGGTAATGGTACTGCAAGCCGTGAAACTGAAGCTTTAGTTGCTGAAATGATGGCTGCGAACAGTGATCTGAAAATGACACGTGTGTCTGTGTCTGAAGCAGGTGCATCTGTATATTCAGCATCTGAACTGGCTTCACAGGAACTTCCAGAGCTGGACGTGTCGATCCGTGGTGCAGTATCGATTGCACGCCGTTTGCAGGATCCATTGGCGGAACTGGTGAAAATCGATCCGAAATCGATTGGTGTGGGTCAGTATCAACATGACGTGAACCAGACCGGTCTGGCGAAAACCTTAGAAGCAGTAGTCGAAGACTGTGTGAACTCGGTGGGTGTGGATGTAAATACTGCATCAGCAGCGATTTTGGGTTATATCGCAGGTCTGAACAAATCGATCGCACAGCAAATTGTGGAATTCCGTAAGGAAAATGGTCGTTTTGACAATCGTCAGTCTTTGAAAAAAGTACCACGTTTAGGTGAGCGTACTTTTGAGCAGGCTGCGGGCTTCTTGCGTATTCAAGATGGTACAGAGCCACTGGATGCTTCTGCAGTTCACCCTGAGTCATATGCTTTGGTGAGCAAAATTGTTGAAGCAAAAGCAACGACTGTAAAAGATATCATTGGCAATACTGAAATCATTCGCCAAGTGAATGCTGAAGAATTTGCAGACGAGAAATTCGGTCTGCCGACAATTCAAGACGTATTGGCTGAACTGGAAAAACCGGGCCGTGACCCGCGTCCAGAGTTCCGCACTGCTAAATTCCGTGATGACATTACTGAAGTTGCGCAATTGTCTGAAGGCATGCAGCTGGAAGGTGTAGTGACAAATGTCACTAACTTCGGTGCATTTGTCGATGTGGGTGTGCATCAAGATGGTTTGGTACATATTTCTGAACTTGCCAATGAATTCGTCGCTGATCCGCATAAAGTGGTGAAACCGGGTCAAATCGTACAAGTCCGTGTTTTGAATGTGGATGCTGAACGTAACCGCGTGAATCTGTCGATGCGTCCTGAAGGTTCTGAAGCGCCGGCGAAAGCACCACGTCAGCCACGTCGCGAGAACAATGAGCCACGTGGTGAACGTAAGCCTCAGGGTAAACGTCCACAGCAAGGACGTCTGCAAGGTGATCGCCCTCAGGGTAAGAAACCTCAAGCGGCTAAACCACAAGAGCAAAAAATTGGTGGTTTGGGTGCATTGCTATTGCAAGCAGGGATTAAAGGTTCTAAATAATTTTCAGATATCTTTAATTTAAAAAAACCTCCCAATTGGGAGGTTTTTTATTGGATCATTATGAGTTAATCATCGGCACAATCCAGCTGGTGATAATCAGCAAAATACCGAGATGCCCCAATTTTCGTGTCACATAGACCAGTTTAGATGGTGGCTGTTCCAGTCTTTTTGCATATTCTTCCATCCTAATGCCGGGCTTGCCTTTACTGGTAAATAAAAATACCGCCAGGTCGATACAGATCAGAATCGTGCCGATATCAGCGACCAGTTCCATCAGGACAAAATCCTGGCTATACAGCGACATGCTGACGCTATAAATCAGATAAATGGCAAAGGCCAGACACAGGTATTGCAGGACAACTAAAAATTTCTGCATAAATCTCAACAGTTCACAAAATTAAAGCAATTATACAAATAATCGGGCAGCTGCGGCCAATTACAAGGTTTGCATCACCTCAGCAAAATTCTGCTTCTCGACCAGTTCCAGAAATTCATCGCCCAGACGCTGACTTTCCGCAATACATTGCTTCCAGAGCTGAATGCGTTGGGCCTGGTCCAAACCTTTTAAGTTAAAGTCTTTACGGTCAGGCAAACGACCCAAAGGCAAACTTTGCAGATATTGCTGCGATGGAGAAAGCAGCAAAGTTCGTGCCTGATTTTCCGGATTTGAGGTACGTTTAAATAACTTGTCAAACCAGCCGGGGGTAATGCTATCGGTAAAATGTGGATACAGCACAATACCTTTGCTCTGAAAGGGCAGGTCAATGTGATAGTCAATCAGGCCACCATCGCGATAATAACCCTGCGGCGCATCCGGAATATTGTTCACCGCTGCCATCACCCCGGGAATAGACGCTGAAGCCATCAACCAAGACAACACACTCTGTTCGGTCAGTGCATGATAATGCGTGGTAAATCCATCTTCAGCGATTTTAAACTGTTCACCGATATTGGGCTGGCTGATCACACGTTGCATGAAATAACGGCTGTGCCGGCGCGCGACTGCGGTCGTTCCAAGAATTCCAGCCACAGAAGCCAGCAACGGCAATGCCTTGTCACTCTGAAAAATGTGTTGGGCTTTAATTGAAATGACTGCGAGATGATAATCTGGATGATTGACTAGATCGTTTTCTTTGCCTTGTACCAGATCCAGCAGCATGCCACGGCAAACTTCGCTGACATCCTGACGGGTCATTTTTTTATGAAAATAGAGGTTGGTATACAGCTCACCCAAACGTTCGGTTCCCTGTTGAACTCCATGTGCAGCCATACTGGCAAAACGCCAGCTGCCAATCGAAGAACCCACCAAAGTTCTACGCTGAGGTGCACGTGGAAAAAACTCACCAAAAATCGCCTGATCCAGTCCTTGGATCCCGATGCCTTTGGGGCCGCCTGCCGCACCGGGCACGATATCGACCTGTTCGGGTTGCAAACCTTGTTCCAGAATCAGCTCACGTGCCAGATGGCCAGCACGAATCGTCAGCGCAGGCGCACGTTTTTGTAAAATCTGTACCATGGTTGAACCTATACCAGTCAAATGTGTGCTTATTTTAAGCGATAGGTTTAAAGACCCAATGGCAAGATATGTCCTAAGGTGACTTTGAAGTCATCCTCATCTTTAAGACATAAAAAAGCCTGAGACTATTCAGGCTTTTTGCATATGTAAATCGCTTATTTCGCAATTCGCCAGACGGCAAGCACACTTGCCAACACAATCAGAATCACCGACACAAACCATGGTGAAATAATCGCAATTGCCAGCAGAATGGCCATGACACTGCCGAACATCCAGCTACGCTTTTGCTGATGTTCCATTTGCAGGCGCATACTTTGTAATTCATTGAGCTGTTTGGCATGCCAAGCCGACTGGTTTTTTAAACCGTTTAAGCTGTCGATCATCAGTGTCGGTAAATCCTGCGCCCCTAAAAGCAGATCCGGGATTTTTTGTCCCAGTTCTTTCAGGTTCTTTTGCGGATTCATCTGGGCCTTGATCCAGTCGGTCAGGATCGGTTTGGCCAGACTCCAGATATCCAGTTCAGGATATAGGTCGGTTCCCAAACCTTCGACATGCACCAAAGTTTTTAGCAGCAACATCAATTGAGGGGGAATTTCGAGATGGAAACGACGAGCGATATCCATCACTTCAATCAGAATGCCGGCAAAATCCAGTTCATGCATCGGTTTTGAGACCATTGGCCCCACACTGCGGCGCATTTCACGAGCCAAAGCATCCTGATCAGTCCCCGGTGGAATCCAGCCAGCCTGATGCACCACCTGAATCAGCTGCATAAAGTCGCTGTTCATGACCGCTAGTAGCATGCGTGCTACGGTCATCTGGTCGTGTTTGGACAGTTCGCCCATAATCGCGCAGTCCAGCGCAATAAAACGCGGATTGGCCGGATTGATGGTTTCTACAAAGACATTTCCCGGATGCATATCGGCATGGAAGAAGTTATCGCGGAACACCTGGGTAAAGAAGATGGTCAGGCCTTTACGCGCCAGATCGGCCCGATCCATGCCCAGCCGGTTAAAGGTCGCGATATCTGAAATCGGCACCCCGGTAATGCGCTCGGCTACCAGCACGTCTTTGCTGTCCATATAAATTTCCGGCACATACATCATGCTCGAGCCGGTAAAGTGATGGCGCATACGGCGGGTATTGTCTGCTTCCAGCGTCAGATCCAGCTCATTCAGAATGATCTGTCGATAATCCTGAATGATTTCTGATAAATGTAGGGCACGTGCTGCTTCCAGACGTTTTTCCAGAAATTGACCGAGCCATTCCAGAATTTCAAAATCCTGCAAAATCTGCTGGCGAATATTCGGACGGGTGACTTTGACCACGACTTCACGGCCATCATGCAGGGCAGCCGTATGCACCTGTGCAATCGAAGCCGCTGCCAGTGGCTGGGTATCAAAACGCGCGAACAGGGTATTTACATCAGCTTTCAGGGATTCCTGAATGCGCATCTTGGCCACGTCATTATCAAATGGCTTGACCCGGTCTTGCAGTAACACCAGTTGCTGTAAAACTTCAGGTGGAATCAGGTCACGACGGGTTGAGAGAAGCTGACCGAGCTTGATTGCCAACGGTCCCATTTCTTCTAAAGCCAGTTTCAGCTTGAGCGGATTTTTACGTTCACGACTGGACCAGGCGGCCGGATGCATCCGGATGAGGGACAGCACATGCCGGGATTTTTCTGGTAATTCTTCCGCAGGAAACAACGTGTCGAGTCGATAGTGCGCGGCGATGCGCCAAAGTTCGAGTAAACGTGAAACATGCGGAATCATAAAGCTGTGTACCTAGTCTTGAGTAGAATTGTTTGAGGCATCGATTTGAGCCTGAAGCTGATGGATTTTCGCTTCAACCCGATCTAAATTTTGATTCAGGATACGGGTGTCCTGATTCAGGTCATCCATTTGCCAGCGTGGGGCAAACAGACCGCTGTCTTCTTTTAAGGCATCTTCGGCAAAGAATAATTGACTTTGCAGGGTGCGTTTTAGCTGCTGGGGCAGCAGTTGCAATTTACCAATTTCATGCGCCAGTGTCGGGCCAATCCAGGGGCTTAAATGCGCCGCCAGATCCAGTTCCGCCTGTTGCATGATGCGCTGGATTTCCTGCAATAACTTGTAGTCGCCTTGCAATGGAATATTGCCCACTTCATCGGAAAGCAGCAGCTTGAGTAATTCCACCACATTGCTGACCTGCAAGGTTGCGGTCGCTTCAAGGACTGTCGCGGAACTCGCGTCAAATGGACGCTGTTCAAAGACCGAAGGTGTTTCGGTATGACCGGTTGCCGTTGGCTCCAGACGAACTTTGCCCTCATCAAAAAACACATCGACCGAAAGCTGTGGCGAGGCGATCACCACCCGCAGCATTTTACCGGACAGAGCATTCAGCTGGATGCGGGTAATGGCATCCAGATCAATCACATGATGAATCACGCGTTCAACAGCACCGAGTGCCAGAATTGACCACATAGGCAAGGAACCTTAAAGTTTGAAACCGCGGTGAACCGCAACAATCCCGCCAGTCAGGTTGTGATAGTCACAATTCTGGAAGCCGGCATTTTCCATCATGCCTTTCAGGGTGCGCTGATCTGGATGCATACGGATCGATTCAGCCAGGTATTTATAGCTTTCTGCATCATTGGCAATGATTTTTCCCATGATTGGCAATGCCGTGAACGAATACAGGTCATACAGTTTAGAGAATGGTTCAAACACTGGTTTAGAGAATTCCAGAACCAGTAAACGGCCACCTGGCTTAAGGACACGGTACATCGCAGCCAGTGCCGCATCTTTATCGGTGACGTTACGCAGACCGAAAGAAATCGTTAAAAGATCGAAGCTGTTGTCTGCAAATGGTTCTAAGGTTTCGGCATTGGCCAGAACGAAATCGACATTGGTACAGCCCGCATCAATCAGACGGTCACGACCGACATTCAGCATGGATTCGTTAATATCAGACAGTACCACATGACCCGTCGGGCCCACTTCGCGGCTAAAGACTTTAGCCAAGTCGCCAGTACCACCCGCGATATCCAGCACATGCTGGCCACGGCGTACACCTGACATATTGATTGCAAAACGCTTCCACAGGCGATGAATACCAAAAGACATCAGATCATTCATGATGTCGTATTTGCTCGCCACCGAGTGGAACACTTCTGCGACTTTCTGGGCTTTTTCTTCGCTGTTGACAGTTTGATAGCCAAAGTGCGTGGTTGAGCCGACGTTGCCTGTATTGGCACCGCGTGGCAGATTGTATTTAGGCACAGTACCCGTCACAGGCGTGTCAGTCAGACGTTGTTCTAAAGATTGTTGCTGACCTTGCGGGGTGCCTTGTGGAAGGGGTTCAGTTAAGAATGGGCTCACTTTGTCTGTCTGTTGTGCCGACTCGGGGGTAGGGGTAGGCGTTGTATTTTCATTCGACATTGGAGTCACTCCTAACATATCAATCGGGTTAATCTTGCATTGTCTGCATCATGACAGATTCTAAAGGCTTATTCAGCAATCATGATGCAATTGTTATGAATAATATACAGAAAAATTCACGCTTGGCAGAAATACTCATCGGGTATTTACTGAAATGGTAGCGGATCGCCAGAATGTACTTTCTCGATAATCTGGCGTTCGGTTGCCGTGAACGCGCGTACAAATTTTTCTGCCGATTTGAGTGGCTTCATGGCCAGAAAACCATCCTGCATAAATTCATACATCACCTGAAAGTTATATTTATTCGCCGCGCCCTTACACATTTTAAAGGCCGTATAGACCACAAATGAACGCATATATTTATCCAGACTCATACCGAGCTGATCCAGTAGGGCTAACTGTTTCAGGCGTGCTTCACCCTGATCCAGTTTCAAATAGGTCAGGCGCATCATCTCGTCAGTCAGCGGTTCATGTGGATGATAATCCTGTAATAACTGAATCGCGACCTGTTCATCCAGCTGTACCGCCAGAATAGCCAACTCTACGCCTGAGGTGCCGGTTTTAATGGCATTTTCCGGAATAACTTTTTCTGCTTTATGCGCATATTTCATCAGCCGGGCAATCTGTTCTGCCAGCGCATCAAATTCAGCACCGCCGTAGAGACGGTTCAGGAAATATTCGGACATCAACAGGTTTTGTTTTTCAGCAAAATGGGCGCGATGAGTGCGCTGCATGCGGACTTTCTGCCAGGCCTGCACATCCTGTAAACGGCTTAAAATGTCAGGCCGGGTGTGATAAGCCAATTGATAATAATGCGCTAACAGATCATCGAGTACGGCAAGTTTGGACATGAGGCTTCAATTATCATTGGAGGATGCAAGAATCTTAGAGGCTGCCGGACAATCCTGCTATGACAAATTGAACAGAGATCGGGCATTTGTATGTCAATCTGTTGTTTAAATAGCCAATTTAATCGTGTGAAAAACGTTGCCAGAGCTATTTTTGCGCTGAAACTCCTCGCTATACTGCAAACAGAATAAAAGATCAGGGTTGAAGATGCGTATGGAACAACCACAATTTCAGTTAATGGATGAAGATCAGCTGTCTGTCGAGCTGATTGATGCCCAATATAATTTAAAAAAGACCCGGGGCCAGAAAAATGCCAAAAGTCTGGTGATTCTGGTGAATGGCATTGAACTGGCCGGCAAGGGTGAAGCGGTTAAACAGTTACGTGAATGGGTCGATCCGCGCTATTTGCGTGTGAAAGCCGATAAGCCTCAGCTAGCCGGCCCGAAGCAGACCTTGTGGCAACCTTATGCACGTTTTATTCCTGCCGAAGGCCAGATCATGGTGCTGTTTGGTAACTGGTATAGCGATCTGCTCGGCAGTGCCATGCAAGCTGAAAGCCCGCTGAGTGATGCACAGTTTGATGAATATCTGCAAGAGATGCAGGCCTTTGAACAGGACCTGAAAAATAACCATGTCGATGTGATCAAGGTCTGGTTTGACCTGTCCTGGAAAGTCTTGCAAAAACGTCTGGATGCCATGGATCCGAGTGAAACTCACTGGCATCAACTGCATGGTCTGGACTGGCGCAATCGCAAAGAATATGACACCTTGCAGCGCCTGCGTCAGCGCTTTACCGAGGACTGGTTCATTATTGATGGCGAAGATGAGCAGCAGCGCGACCAGCAATTTGCCCAGTATATCCTGAGTGCCTTGAAACATTGTCCGGATCATCCCGCCAGAGCCAAGGGAAGATGGAAGCAGGCCAAGATTCCCGAGCAGTTAAAACATCCTTCCAAGACTCAAGCCCAGCCAGAAGATTACAAACCGGAACTAAAAAAATTAACCGCGAAGGTCGCCAAAGCCATGCGTTCCGATTCGCGTAATGTGGTGATTCTGTTCGAAGGCATGGATGCTGCCGGCAAGGGCGGCGCGATCAAGCGAATTGTCAAAAAACTGGATCCACGTGAATATGAAATTCATACCATTGCTGCACCAGAAAGATTTGAGCTGAGCCGTCCCTATTTATGGCGCTTCTGGACCAAGCTGCAAACCGATGATGATATCTGCATTTTTGACCGTTCCTGGTATGGTCGGGTATTGGTAGAACGGGTAGAAGGGTTTTCTAGTCCGGTAGAATGGCAGCGAGCTTATGCGGAAATTAACCGTTTTGAACAGAGCCTGGTCAAGCATCAAACGGTGATTGTGAAAATCTGGCTGGCCATTTCTAAAGAGGAACAGGCAGCACGGTTCAAGGCGCGTGAAGATACACCGCATAAGCGTTTTAAAATTACTGAAGAAGACTGGCGTAACCGGGAGCGCTGGGACGATTATCTGAAAGCGGCAGCCGATATGTTTGAACATACTTCGACTGAGGAAGCGCCTTGGCACATTATCGCGTCTGATGATAAACATACCGCACGGGTCGAAGTATTAAAGGCTATTTTAAAACAGCTTCAGGCAGAATAATCTGCCTGAAGTAGAGAATTTTAAACAGTTTAAAAATATTTAGCTTAAACAGGATTAACCTTGGGCGACCTGTTTTTGCTGAATACTTTTAGCGGTGCGATAGCAGTCTTGCACATGAGCATCGGCAATTTTTTTCATGACAAAATAACCCAGACTTGCGGCCACCAGCTGACCACCCAGCGGAATGAATTTTGTGACTTGCTTTATCATCACTTTCGCTGCAACATTGTTCAAAGATTTTTTAACTGCCGTACGTGCGACCACCAGACCGGAAAATTCTACGCCACGTTTACGCAGCTCTTGCCAGTGAATTTGACGGGTTTTCGGATCGTAGACACTGATCTGCTCAGGGGACAGGCCGAAGCGGGCATTGATCTCGGGAATCAATTGCGACAAGATGCCGACATCAATGACCACGTCCATAAAAGGTACCGGAATCACGGCAGCACCAGCAGAATAGTAGGCGCGTTTTTTGGTGAGTTCCAAGCATTCGTCGCGGATTTGTTCTAAATCTAGGCTCGGATCGAGACGTTCAGGAATTTTATCTAATTTCATGGGCACTACCTAAGCTCTATGTTGTTTTTTTCTATTCAAGCATCTTTAAGATGCTTTTTTCAAAGAAATTTTTCGACTGAAGTGTGGTTTTAAAGTGTCATAGAGCGCTCGGGATGTATAGTAAATAATCTTTATCATTTTGTAGTAAAAACCACATTCAGCAGTTCAGGGGAACCAATGGCCATCCATGTTATTCAGAGTCAACGTATTGATGTGCTTTTGGATAGTATGCTGCGTATTGTCAACCAGACTGCCCGGAATCCATTTGAGGTGTTACAAACCCGGCATTTTATTGTGCCATCTCCGGCAGTAGAAACTTGGCTGACCCAGAAAATTGCCGAGAAAAAAGGTATTAGCGCCAATACCCAGTTTCATCACCGGATTCGCGCCTTTCAATGGACTTCCTATCAATGGGTATTGAATGCGCCTAAAGAAGTGGAGCAGGTCCGTGAAGCCAATATTCCGCGCATTATCATCAAATGGCGCGTGTTTCAGGCATTGCGTAAATGTATTCTGCCTGAACAGATTCCTTTAGACGTCGATCATCCGCTGTATTCTATTGTGAAGCGGATTTATGACAGTGCTGACCGGCTGGAGCAGGGTACAGAGAAGCAGCTGAAAAAACAGAGCATGCTGTACTGGGTAGCCGAGCAGGTGTCGCGTTTGTTTAGCCATTATATGGATTATCGTGGTTATTGCGCGCGTAACTGTCCTCCAAACAACTGTAGTTGTCCGAGTAACTGGTTAGAGTCCTGGGGGCAGGATATTGCGCTCGATATCGAGCAAATGATCTATAGCCCCAAAGATGAAAATGGCCATGAGATGCAGGTGGCGGATTTTGTCAAGATTCAGGCGCGTGAACTGGAAGCCTGGCAACGCTGGTTGTGGCAGCATGTATTTCAGGATGACTATGCCAAAATCCTGGAGATTGAACGCCTGTATTGGGAGCGGCTGGAGAATGCAGAAACCCGCGCCCAGGCTCTAAAACGACTACCGGCCCAGATTGTGGTATTTAGCCTGCTAGAACTGCCACCCAGCCAGCTGGATTTTTTACGCCGTCTGGGGCAATACATTGATATCTATATTTTTCACTTCAACCCCTCGCAGGAATACTGGGCCGACAGTGTCGATCCTGACTGGAAAGCCAGGTTTGATTTGCAGCGGGAAGAGCGCTTTATTCAGCGTTTTGAAAAGACCCGTCAACGTAAACCGAATGATGCGGAAATAAAAGACTTCAGGATCAAGCAGCTGAACTTTAATGCCGAAGACCGGGAATCGCGGCATCCGCTTCTGACCCGATTCGGCAAGCAGGCACGGGATCATTTTTCTCTACTCTCTAAACTGTCTTCGGGGGAAGAGGGTCTCTGGGCCGATGTCTTTGTCGATGAATATCAAAATAAACTGCTGGCCAAAATCCAGTCAGATATTCTGTATTTACTCGAGCCTGAACAGCATCAATATGCTTTAAGCCCTGACGATGATTCTGTACAGATTCATGTCTGTCATTCTTCATTACGTCAGCTGGAAGTCCTCAAAGAACAGCTGATTCACTGGCTGGCTCAAGGCACTGAAGAAGCGCCGCGTCAACCAAGTGATATTCTGGTGTTGACGCCAAGTCTGAAAGAACTGGAACCGGCAATTCGCAGTGTCTTTGCGCCACCACCGCGTGAGCGCGAAACCGGCAGCAAACGCCTGCAAAAAGATAACCTGTATTTACCGATCCAGATTGCCGGGGTGTCGCGTCTGGATGTCAGCAATGCCTGGCGCGCGGTACTGGGCCGGATTCAGTGGGTACGTCGCCGTTTCAGTATTGAGGACTTTGCCGACTGGCTCAGCCTGAATGCGACCCAGCAGTATTATGCTCTGGACTATAGTCAGGTAGAACGGATGTTGCAGTTGCTGACAGATGCTGGCTTCAAGCGTGGATTGGACCAGCAGCATTTACAGCAAAGTCTGAGCGCAGGCGATGAGGATTACCGGTTTAGCTTTAAATTCGCGCTGGACCGTCTGGCGTTGGGTCTGGCGATTCCTGAACATACCCTGTTTCAGGACACCTTGAGTTATGCCAAGGTTCTGACCAGTGATTTTCCCTTGATATCCACCCTGATCCGGATTTATCAGGATCTGGTAGAGCGCCGTGACTGGCTGACTTTGCATGAAACCGGACAGCGCACGCCAGTCAAAACCTGGCTGGAATATCTGCGCGCCGATCTGAACGAGTTCCGTGATGCTGGCGTGGAATCGCTCAAAACCGTTGCCGAGATTATCGACAAGCAAATGCGGATGCTGACCCTGGCTGATTATCATGATCAGGATGATCCGCATGCCAGTCAGGAACTGGTGGCACTCAGTCTGCCTCTGCCTTATGTGCTGGAAGAAATTCAGAATACCCTGGAGATGCAGCTGGATCAGGCTGAACCGACCGGACAGATTACTTTTAGCCAGATTGGCCAGATCCGTCCATTGCCTTATAAACTGGTGGTGATGCTGAATCTGGATAGCGGTAAATTTCCGAGCCGTAATCAACAGGTTCCGTTTGACCTGATGCGCAGCCTGAAGCCGCAACTCGGTGACCGTTCCCGTCTGGATGACGAGCAGGGCGCTTTTCTGGATGCCTTGCTGCTGGCACAGGAAAATCTATGGCTGTTCTACAATGGCTTTGATCTGGAGGATGGTGAGGCTCGCGATCCATCCACTGCCTTGCAGGAACTGGTTCAACATATCGCGCTGATCTGCCAGTCTGAACAGCCGGATGTCGAAGTCGATCCGATGGTGGATATTCATGGTCTGTCAGTCGCTCAACATATCCAGCAGCTTTATCATGTACATCCCTTGCAGCCTTTTGATCCAGCCGGATTCGCAGATATGCAGACACCACGTTATCAGGATCAGTGGTTTGCAGTGGCAGAATATATCCGCAGTGCCGAAGGCAAACGCAGCAGTTGGATTAATGCACATTATCCGGCACTAGAACAAAAAGAAATCCGGGTACTCAAAGGCGATGAATGGATTCGCGATATGATTTTCCCGGCGCGCCTGTTCCTGAAAAGTATCGGGGTTTCCACGATTCGCTATGCCGATTTGCCGAGTTCCCGGGAACCCTTATTATTGAACAAGCTGGAACAGTATCAGGTGCGGGATTTCCTGTTACAACAAGAGCAGGAGATTGAGCCAAACCTGATGCTAGACCGTTTGCCGGTGGGCAAAACCCAGCAAGCCACCTGGCTGGGCAGCCAGCAGGAACAGCAGTTATTGCAAGAACGTTTGCTACAGTTGGGCAAAGAACTGACGCCAGTCACCCAACAATCCCTGCAGTTCAGTCCTGAACTGATCATTCATATAAACGTGCCTCAGGTTCCACACAGCAGCTACTGGCTGAGTATGCAATCCTCTTCGGCCTCGGAAAAACGCCGTGCCCAGATCTGGCTGGAGTATCTGCTATGGCTGGCTTACTTGAATGACGATGCACGCTCACCAGAACTGGAGCGCATTGTCATTTTCAGTAATAAAACCCTGAAGTTTTCTGGCTTGAGTTCGAGCAAGGCACATGAGTATTTGCAGCTCTGGTTAAAGGCCTGGGAAATTGGTCAACAGCAGCCGCTGGTCTTGCCGGCAGAATTACTGATGAAAAAAGAGTGGCAGTGGGCCGAGAATGAACAGGGTAAAATGACCATTGTGGAAATGCAGGAATTGT
This sequence comes from Acinetobacter sp. L-24, assembly GCF_056857555.1. Next base: position 43,569 of record NZ_JBSXNI010000024.1, read on the forward strand.
TGGAAGCCTGGAACAACAGTTATAGTCCTAAAACAGCTAAGCCATTGACTTCGAGTGAATCTAGTGTCTTGCATCAGGATTGGCAATTTATTTTGCAAGATCAGGATCCGGATCTGGCCTTGCAAAACTGCTGTCATGATTTTGCCCATGGCCTGTATGCGCCGATTCATCAACATCTGGAGTGGGTGAAATAGCCGTATGACTTTCTTAAAGCAGCAGATGCAAACAGCCATTTCCACCAATCCGATTCAGGACATGAAGTTCCGTGGCCTACACTGGATTGAAGCCTCGGCAGGCACCGGCAAGACCTATACGCTATCCAGTCTGATGGTGCGGATTTTTTTGGACCAGTATTATCCGCATCAGGTGATTGCGACGACATTTACCCGTAAGGCCACGGCTGAACTGAAAAACCGGGTACGGCTTCGCATCGAGGAAACGCTGGCTTATATCCAGCGTCATCAGCAGCTCAATTCAGTTGAAATCACAGCAAAAATCCAGAATGAAACCGATCCTTTATTTCAGCAGGTACTGAAAGATTATGGTTCACGGCTGGATTATGCCCGTCGCCGTTTACGTCTGGTGCTGAACCAGCTGGATGAACTGTTTGTTGGCACCCTGGACAGCTTTAGCCAGAAACTGTTACGTGAATTTGCATTTGAAAGTGGCAAGATTGAACGTGCAGAACTGACCGAAGATCAGGATCTGTATATCCAGCAGCTGATTCATGATGTGCTGCGTGACTGGATTCAGCAACAGCCGCAATATATGGTCAATCATCTGTATGTCCAGAATCTGCTGAAACCGGTGGAGCATTATACCGGGCTGGTGCGTGATGCCCTGAATTTCAGTAAGCAGCATTTTCGCAAGATCGAACCGGCTGAATGTGACCTGAACAAATTGGAAGCCTGTATTAGCCAATTATTAAATATTCAGGAGCATGATCTTGCCGTGATGCGGCGTTATTGTCAGGAAAGTCCGAAGTATTTTCACAAGAGTTTTTTGACCAAGTTAACCGAAATTTGTGAAAACTTTATGACCTGGAGCGCAGCCCTGAAAAATCAGGGTGGCATGAGTTTCTTTGATGCTGAATTGCAGCCGATTTTACTGAATCTGTGCCATTTGCGCCGCAAGAAAACCGATTTCCAGCCGACCACTCAGGTCTTTAACAAAAGCTGTCCGGATGCAGAGCAGCAGCTGATTTTGCAACATAGTCTGATCGTGGCAATTGATGCGCTGTGTGAGGTCAAACAGTATCTGGATGAGCAGCTGCAACAGCTTACGACCTATCTGGAATTTCATATTATTCAAAGTGTGCAGACCCGTTTGCCACAAACCTTGCAGCAGCAGGGTGAAACCACTTTTTCCCAGCAAATTCGTACATTGGCGGAAGCATTGCAAGGCCAGCAGGGACAGCGTTTTGCCCAGTTTGTACAGGCACGTTATCCGCTGATTCTGGTCGATGAATTTCAGGACACCAATCAGGATCAGGATGATTTGCTGGCCAAGATCTGGCGTGATGCCAACCGGGTGCAGTCCGGCTGCATGATTATGGTCGGTGATCCGAAACAGGCAATTTACGGTTTCCGTGGCGGCGATATGCTCACCTATAACAAGGCACATGCCGATGTGCTGCATAAACAGGGCCGCGAATATACCCTGATGCAGAACCATCGGTCAGTCAAACCGCTCGTAGAAGTGGTTGATGCACTGTTCCAGCGGCAAATGGATTTTGGCGAACAGGTGCAGTACACCCTGATTCAGGCCGGTAGTCGCCCGCATCCAGATCTGGTCGATATGGGCAGGATCAACCCGCAGCCCTTACGATGGATTCAGCTAGGTGAATCGGACCTGGAAGCAGACCAGGTGGCCTGGAAAATCCGTGCATTGCTGAATCAGTCTGCCCAGCAGCAACTGTACTTTCAGCAGCAAGAGCATCAGCAAAGCCTGAGCGCAGATGATATTGCCGTGTTGGGATTTGGGCATTTTGCTCTGGAACAGGTGAAGCAGCGTCTGCAGCGTATGGGCATTCCCTCCTATAAAGAATCCAAACAGAGCGTGTTCGCCAGTCCAATCGCTCAGGATGTCGCGGCAGTATTGACGGCGATCATGGATCCTTTCAATGAGGCCAAGGTCAAGCGGGCCTTGCTGACTCGTCTGTTGGGCTTCAATCTGAAAAAACTGATCGAATTACAGGAGCAGAGTGAAGGCCTCAGTCGCTATATTGCGGATCTGGATATAATTCGGGAAATGTGGTTTGAGAAAGGCTTTTTGACCGCCTGGAATTATGCACTGAATCTGTTTCAGGTCTGGACCAATCTGGTGGCCAGTCAAAGTCTGGACAATGAGCGGGTAGTGGTCAATCTACGCCATCTGACCGAGATGCTGAGCCAGCAGAGTGAATATTATCAGGGGGCGCAAAAACTCTATCACTGGTATTTGCGCCAGCTTCAGTCACCTTCAGGCAAGGACAGCGAAAAAGAACGCAAGCTGTCTGGGGATCATGGGGTGCAGCTGATGACCATTCATGCCTCCAAAGGGCTGGAATTTAAAGTGGTGTTTTTATTGGGAGCAGATGCTGCTTTTGATGTGAATAAAGGCAATCTGAATTTTTCCCTGTCTGCGTCTGAACAGGACAACATTCTGGAACAATCCCGGGTGATTGCAGTGAATCACAAGAATTTACATGAGCAGGCGATTCTGCAGAATGCAGCGCGTAATGCTGCCGAAAACCACCGACTCTGGTATGTGGCGCTGACCCGTGCCAGTCACCGGGTATATGCCATGCTGCAGGACCAGAACGCACAGTCTGATTCCGGGCTGGCCTTCTGGCGTGGTCAGGGAGATCAACTGTTTCAACATGCTTTAAGTCTGGTCGAGCAGCCGCTGTCTCAGGAACCACCGCGTCTGGTCGAGCAGTCGAGCCATCATCAGGTCGACATGCGGGCGCAACCTTTGCCAGAGCGGCAGTTTTATCCGCGAACCAAAACCAGTTTTACGGCTTTGTCACAGCATCAGCTACATGGACATATCTTGCAGGACGATCTGGTCATGGCTTCAGAACAGCCCGATAGTGCCGCCGATGAAATTCATTTTACCGGTCTGGAAGAACAGCCAGCAGCCGTGCCCTTAGACTGGATTAGGCTGAATTTTCCTAAAGGTACAGTGGCCGGAACTTTCTTGCACAGCATTTTTGAACATATCGATTTTCAGGACAGCAGTTACTGGAATCTGGAAATCCGGCGCCGTTTTAAAAATACCGCACCGCAAATCTGGCAGGAACTGAAAGAAAAATTTGAACAGGCTTTTCATATACGTAGTGTACTGGAACAGGCCTTTTCCCTGCATTATCAGGCCGCTGTGGTGAATCTGCGAACCCTGTTTCAGGCCACAGCTCAGGCAGATTTCAAAGCCGAGGAATTGCGTCATAGTATGCAGCGCGTATTGTCCAGCCTGAACTATAAGTTATTGACCGGAATTCGCCTGCATGACCAAAGCAAAGCTTATCGCCAGCAATGGCAGCAGCTGTTTCACTCGGCACAACAGCTCGATCGTTCGGGTCTGCTAGAATTTTTAGGTCAGTTTCAGGTGTATTTCGATGGGCTGGAGGATGACGCCTTTATCCAGTTTTTTGAACAGGAAGTGGCCCAGCTCACACGCTCTGCAAGCACTGAATCGCTGAATGTGGACAGTATTTTCCAGACTGCTTTTGATGGCTTGTTGGACGAGATTACAGAAGATATTTTGCTGAACCTGATGCATGACTGGGTACATGACATTCTGGCCACTCCGATTCAGGTAGATTTTGCTTTGGCGCAGCTGGAGGCTAAACAGTATCTGTCAGAATTTCCTTTTTATCTGTCCTTGACCGATGCCCCTTTGCAGATTCGGCAAATCCATCAGCTTTTTCTCGGACATGACATAGTCATGAGCGATTTTAATGAGGCCAAATCGGCGCGATATCTGACCGGTTCCATCGATCTGGTGTATTTCGATGGCCAGCGCTACCATATTGCCGATTATAAAAGTAACTTCCTCGGCCCTGATCAGCAGCACTATAGTGCTGAGGCGATTCAGCAGAATATGAGCCAGTCCAGTTACTGGTTGCAGGCCGCTTTGTATCTGGTGGGGCTGCATCGTTATCTGAGTGCCAATATGCAGGGTTATTCGATCACACAGCATCTGGGCGGCGCAACCTATTTGTATTTGCGCGGGATGAATGGACAGGTCCAGCAAGGGGCTTATCATTGGCAACCGAGCCTGGAATTCATAGAAAAACTGGATCAAATACTGGGCTATTTTGAGCAGAAAAAATCAGCATGATTTTGCAGTTTTATAATATATATAGAGATTAAACAGAAAATTATCCTGTGGATAACTTTGAGGATAACTGTGTGGAAAATGAGCAGAATCACGTGTCGCAGCAAGACTCCAATTTAATGGCCTGGATTGACTATTTGTGTCAGCCGCCGTTTAGTACGGCTACATTTGATCCGGCAGCAAAATTCTTGATTCAGCAACTGCTTGAGGCGATACAGGCAGGGGATAGCTGTATCGAGGTTGATCCTCAGCAGGTTGCCCTATTACATAATCTGGTTCTAGATCGCCGTCAGCAAAGTACAGGAATTGCACCATTTATTTGTGCAGATCAGCATTTATATCTGTATCGCTATTGGCAACTGGAACAGGCAGTAGCCTCACATATTGCTCGGATTAAAGCCCAACCGGTTGCCGCTATTGATTTATCCGAACGTGATCGCAATTTATTGTCAGATCCACAGCAAAAATTGGCACTGGAAATGGTTGCGCGGCAGGCGCTGAATATTATTAGCGGCGGTCCGGGTACCGGTAAAACCTATACCTTGGCGCATATGATTGCGGTCCTGCATGAAGCCTTGCCAAATATCCGGATTGCCATGGCAGCACCTACCGGAAAGGCCGCACAGCGCATGAAAGAAGCACTGCAAAAAGCCTTGCACAGTGAAGCGTTACAACAGTTTGAGCTAGAACAATTAAAACAGTTACAACCGGTCACCCTGCATCGCTTATTGGGTCTGGGCACTCGCGGACAGCCACGCTTTCATGCCAAGCAGCCTCTGCCTTATGATGTGATCGTGGTCGACGAAGCCTCGATGCTGGATTTAAACCTGTCACAGATGTTACTGGCCTCCGTACCGTCTCATGCACGGCTGATTTTACTCGGTGATGCAGATCAGCTGGCCTCTGTGGATGTGGGAACGGTATTGGCAGATTTACAGCAAGTAGCGACTCTGGAAGATAACCGGGTCAATTTAATCACCACACGACGTTTTGCGACTGGGGCCAAGATTGGCGCAATGGCGGAGTTTATCCAGCAGAATCATGAGCCTTCTCACGTCTTGCAGAAATTTGAGCAACAGATTCTAGCAGCCAGTGAGTTACAGGCGATCGATTTGGATCAGGTTGAGATCGACCATTTGCAGCTGCAGTACCTGCTCGCTGGCGCCGAACAGACCGCGCATAACTTGAATCAGTATTATGACCAGCTGATGTATGGTTATCAGGCTTATATACAGGCCATAAAAACAGAACGAAACTCAGCTGATTTTGAGCAGTATGTGCAACAGGTAGTCAAAACTTTTGATGATTACCGGATTTTAACAGCAATCCGTTCTGGTGATTTGGGTCTGATCAAGATCAACCTGCAGATTGAGCAACGCTTTTTAGCAGCCCAAGGGCAGTTGAAACAGGGCGACTGGTATGTCGGACGCCCCGTCATGATGAGTTATAACGACTATCAGTTGGGGCTGTCCAATGGTGATATTGGCATCTGTTTTTTACGTGAACAGTCTGGTCAGCGTCAGTTTGAAGTGTATTTTCCGAGTCTGGAAAAATGGGTATTAGCCACCCGTTTACCTAAAAGCATTGAAACTGCTTTTGCGCTAACCATTCACAAATCTCAAGGTTCAGAGTTTGCCCATACGGCAGTGGTGCTGGATCAATATGCAAAAAATTTATTGAGCAAAGAGTTGATTTATACTGCAATTACTCGAGCCAAAAAAGTGGTCAGTTTATTGGTAGATTATGATGCTTTTACACAAGCACTTTGTGTCAGAACCATCCGGAAAAGTGGTTTGAGCCAAAAAATCATTGAAAAATCTAGTAATTTAATTGGCAAAAATAATCAAATCTTGTAGGTAAAAGCTTACAAGGATTCAGGAAATTGACGCATAGAGCTTTTGCTCGGTTTTTGAGAAGATTGGTTCTACAAAATAACTCAACACGGAAAGTTGAGCATAATCGTATAATGATAATAATAATGTCGGTAGACAGCGAACTTACAGTGAAGTAAGTGAAAGAGGAAACTTACAGCCGCTAAGCCTTGTAGTTTTGGGAGAGACTACAAGGCTTTTTTATATCCTGATTTTTTATAGGAATCTTGCTGGATTTTTATCCTAATTTCTTAGCAAAATTTTTCAGCCCTAGCCAGTAAACTTAAGTAAATAGCGTTAAATAAAACGAGAGCTGTGTAACATTATGCAAATTTTTACCCTATGATGTACGAAATGGCTTACAGTAAAATGAGGCAAATACCTCTAGTTGTCTGGTGGGAATGTGGCAAAATCTACCACACAAGGAAGATGATTTTTCAACAGGATGTTTGAAAATAATAATAAGCGTAAAACGCCATAATAATACAATAAATAATAATGATAAGAGAAAGAACTACAGCGCCAAAAAGCCCGAGTTTACTCGGGCTTTTTTTTATCCATTTTATGGAGAGCAGCGGAAGATTCACGCGAGCTAAAGGGTTTGTTGGCTTTTCAAAGGAATTTCTATATTTAATTCATTCTGGATTTATTTCACTAAAATAATGCAAAACCCGAATCTTTGGGGGACAAGAGTCATCGGATCTGAACTGCATCAATGAGCGACCAAAGCCATGCAAAAATCTGGATCTATTTTTGCAATTTGATGCGTTTTCCCTTAAAATATGCAACTTGCTGTAGTGATGCACGGCAGTCAAGGTTTTGAATTCTCATCACTTTGATTTTTATCAAAATATATAAGCATCTCGGAGAAATCGAATGGCTTTAACTAACGCAGATCGCGCAGAGATCATGGCTAAATTCGCTCGCGCTGAAAACGACACTGGTTCACCAGAAGTTCAAGTAGCTCTTTTAACTGCTCAAATCAATGACTTACAAGGTCACTTTAAAGAGCATAAACACGACCACCATAGCCGTCGCGGTTTGATCCGTATGGTTAACCAACGTCGTAAGCTTCTTGACTACCTAAATGGTAAAGACCACGGTCGTTATGTAGCATTGATCGGTGCTTTAGGTTTACGTCGTTAATTCGATTTAAACTTTATTTTCGGGTTTATTGCATGCTTTGTGCTGTATTGCTGAAAACTAAAGTTGGCTTGGCTTATGGCTAGGTCTGTGGAAGGGGCGAATATTTCGCTCCTTCTTTGTGTTTAAAAATAGTATTTAATCTGGTGAGGTCGGCTTCTAAGCTTTGTCATTTACTCGCCCATATGGTCATGAATGCCAAACCTTAGGGGTCTCCACTAGAATAATTGTTCACAAGAACTAGGAAAAAATAAAACATGTCAATGTTTAATATTATTCGTAAAGAATTCCAATTCGGTCAGCACAACGTTATCTTGGAAACAGGTCGTGTTGCCCGTCAGGCAAACACTGTTGTGATCACCATGGGCGGCGTACAAGTACTTGTTGCTGTTGTGGCACAACCTAAAGCAAAAGCAGGTCAAGACTTCTTCCCATTGACTGTAAACTATCAAGAAAAGCAATATGCTGCTGGTCGTATCCCGGGTGGTTATGGCAAGCGTGAAGGCCGTCAGTCTGAAGCTGAAACTTTGATTTCACGTCTGATTGACCGTCCAATTCGTCCGTTGTTCCCGGAAGGTTACTTCAACGAAATTCAAGTAACAGCTACTGTTATTTCTTCTGATAAAACCATGGATGCTGACATTGCTGCAATGTTGGGTACTTCAGCTGCATTGTCTATTGCTGGTACACCTTTCCGTGGTCCGATTGGTGGCGCGCGCGTTGGTTTAATCAACGGTGAATACATCCTGAACCCAACCCTTGAACAACTTAAAGAGTCTGATCTTGATCTTGTTGTTGCGGGTACTGAAACTGCAGTATTGATGGTTGAATCTGAAGCGAAAGAACTTTCAGAAGACCAAATGCTGGGCGCTGTATTGTTCGGTCATGACGAAATGCAAATTGCGATCCAGGCGATCAAAGAATTTGCTGCAGCTGCAGGCGCGGTTGAATCAACTTGGGTTGCTCCAGTTAAAAACGAAGAACTTCTTGGTAAATTGAAAGAAGCATTCGAAGCGAAAATCTCTGAAGCTTACACGATTGCAGTTAAGCAAGACCGTTATGCGGCACTTGACGCGCTTTATGCAGAAGCAGTTGCACAGTTCGTTCCTGAAAATGACGAAACTGGCATTGCAGAAGAAGTAAATGAGCTGTTCGAAGACCTTAAATACCGTACCGTTCGTGACAACATCCTGTCTGGTAAGCCACGTATCGATGGTCGTGATACCAAAACTGTTCGTGCAATCGACGTACAAGTAGGCGTATTGGATCGTGCACACGGTTCAGCATTGTTCACACGTGGTGAAACTCAGGCCTTGGTCACAACGACTTTGGGTAATACACGTGATGCGTTGATGGTTGATACCCTTGCAGGTACAAAAACTGACAACTTCATGTTGCACTACAACTTCCCTGCATACTCTGTAGGTGAAACAGGTCGTGAATCTGGTCCTAAGCGTCGTGAGATTGGTCACGGTCGTTTGGCACGTCGTGGTGTTCAAGCAGTTCTTCCTGCGGCTGATCGCTTCCCGTACGTGATCCGTATCGTTTCTGACATCACTGAATCAAACGGTTCGTCTTCAATGGCGTCTGTATGTGGTGCTTCATTATCATTGATGGATGCTGGTGTTCCACTTAAAGCGCCAGTTGCAGGTATTGCGATGGGTCTAGTGAAAGAAGGCGAGCGTTTCGCAGTTCTTTCTGACATCTTGGGTGATGAAGATCACTTGGGCGACATGGACTTTAAAGTAGCGGGTTCTGCAAACGGTATTACTGCGCTACAAATGGACATAAAGATCGAAGGCATCACTGAAGAGATCATGGAATCTGCATTGAACCAGGCTTATGCGGGTCGTATGCACATCTTGAATGAGATGAACCAGGTGATTTCACGTGCGCGTCCTGAAATTTCGATGCACGCACCGACATTCCAGGTGATCAACATCAACCCGGATAAAATCCGTGATGTGATCGGTAAAGGCGGCGCGACCATTCGTGCAATTACTGAAGAAACTAAAGCGGCGATTGATATCGAAGATAACGGTACAGTTCGCGTATTTGGTGAAACTAAAGCGGCTGCGCAAGCTGCAGTTGCCAAGATTCAGGCACTTACGGCTGAAATCGAGCCAGGTACAATTTATACAGGTAAAGTGATTCGTATTGTTGAATTCGGTGCGTTCGTAAATATCCTGCCAGGTACTGATGGCTTACTTCACATCTCTCAAATCTCAAACGAACGCATTGCGAACGTGGCAGATGTATTGAAAGAAGGTCAGGAAGTAAAAGTACAGGTTGCGGATGTTGATAACCGTGGCCGTATTAAATTAACGATGAAAGACATCGAACAAGTTTAATTCTTAAAAGTATTCACATGGGAAAACTCGTGTGAATAACAATAAAAAAGCCCTGAGCTTGGTCAAAGTGTTTACTTTGGCTGGCTTAGGGCTTTTTTTATGCGTCAGTATTGGTCTGAATGTGGTGTCCAGTTGATCTCAGGTCAAGGGGTCCGCTTCAGAGCTTTTTAACAAACGATAAATTTCATCTTTTAATTTCAGTTTTTTACGCTTGATCGCCTCAATATCATTGTTGATATGATTGACTGGATCAAGTTCAAGCTGGCTGATTTCTTTGTCCAACTCGTTATGTTCCTCGAATAACTTGGCAAAATAGGGATTTTCCTCGCGAAGTTGCACAATCAAGTCGCGGTATTCGGGAAACATGTATTTGATTTTCTTATTGCAATCTTTGGTTTTCATAGGGATTCTTATACTCTAATCATAAAATTAAATATAAATATGTTCTGATCTGCACTTGAAAATGCAGATCGACAGAACATGAAAAGGATTTACTTGAAGTGCAAGTGTTTGACCTCGCGGCGTAACTCCTGCACCTCATCAATGAGGTCCAGCATCATGGCAACGGCGCTAAATGAGGCATCAAAATCGCGTTGCAGGCGATAGGCGCGTTGTGCACGCGAGATATCTTCGCCGAGGAAAGTGCTGGTCGGGGTTGTGGAACGATTGGGTAAAATTCCATGTTCAATTAACTGCATGACCCATTCCGGGCTTTGTCCACACGCTTCTGCAAAGTGGATCAAGTCAAATGAACGATCGTCCATAATTTCTGAGGGGGTATAACCGTGGGAAAAACTTTCTTGATACTGAATCGTAGTCATGGGTCTACTCCTTAAACAGCCAAGTGTGCAAAATCCGGAGAAAGGAAAGGTGCTAAAATAGAACGCTTTCCAATCCTTGGACATGCAGACTCAGAGTGATGACTCAAATGATCATGAGTGAAGAGTCGGGATGTGCTGGTAGTCGATGAATCAGTCGGTCTGACCGGATCTTTATCAGCAGCATGCGAGGCAAAGAAGGTTAAAGCTGAAGTGGTTTTTATAATTTTATGTGTTATCGACAAAGCGTATTCAATCACTTTCCTGTGTTGAATAGAGGGTGCCATATCAGGGCTGCAAAGCAGACCAAAGGGCAAAATTGAACGAGGCTGAAGATTGATCATCATAAATGGATAAAAAATAACCGTCTTCGATCCATTATTATGACTTTAGCTGTCCCAAAACAGTTTTTATTTGTACCTTATTGTTTCAAATCATGACAAAGAAAAAAGCCCCAAATACAGGGGCTTTGAAAATCTTTCTGAAATTAATATTTTACCCAGGTGACACTGCGGCCAATCACTGATACCCCCACATAACCACGTAAGGTCAGACGTTTGCCATTAGCACTTAAGCGTGCTTTGCCCTTATAAACTTTGCCACTGATCGGATCAAGTACTTTGCCATCATGGTATTCACGTGGCTTTTTCGGATCTGCCTTAAAATCCCAGATAAATGGCAGGCCTAGAAAAGGCTTGTTCTTGAGCTGACCTGGACATTTATGACAGATCCCCATTTTTTCTGCGCCAGGCAAGCTGCGTGTTTCGACAATTACCCCTTCATAACTACCATCTGCTTTCTTGCGAATTTCCACATCCGCACGAGAATAGCCCGATTGATCATCGATGGTTTTCCATTTACCCAATAATGGATCTTCATAGGCAAAGGCCAAGCTAGAAACTGCGATTAAACTCATCCCCATTACTAGAGTATTCAATAATTTTCTCATAACATACCTGTTAAATTGATGATGTATTCATTTTAGAATTATTGCTCTAATCTATTTTAAAAGCATAATTAAATCAAGAGTATAAACTGTGCAGTTTTTCTCATAATTTTTTGAAAATGATGAATATTTAGGTTTTGTTAATGTGAATAATCTTATAATTTAACTGGAATTTTTGGATTGGATTTACAGGAGAGTTTGATTCAGGGGGTAGACAGGTTTTCTACTGTAGGAGAATACGCTCTGTTGAACTCAGTCCCATAGGTTTTAAAATATAAAAAAAAGCATTCCTAGGAATGCTTTTAAACTTAAGGATTAGAACTGCTTAGCTCAGGTGTTTACCAAATAGACCCAAGGCTTCTTCAGCGGTAAAAGTATATTGGCTATTACAGAACTGACAGTCCATTTCGATCGGATTCTGAAATTCCAGCGTTTCACGGATCGACTCTACGCCGATTTGCTGTAAAGCGACTGCACAACGCTCTTTAGAGCAGGTACAGCCAAACTTCAACACTTCCGTATCTGGCAGACGCACTTCTTCTTCGTTATATAAACGGTACAGAATATCAGTAGCTTGCAAACCGACTAACTCTTCAGTTTTCAGGGTCTCTGTGAGCATGGTCAGACGTGGCCATAGGTCTTCATCTACCCGGCGTTGTTCTTCTTCACTATTACGTGGCAACAACTGAATCAGTAAACCACCTGCACGCTGATGGTCACTTGCCAGTACAATACGCGTCGGAATCTGTGCAGAAAGGTCATAATATTGCATCAGACAGCCCGCCAGATTTTCTTTATCAAGGGGTACAATTCCCTGATAACGCTCACCAAATTCTGGTTCGATATTGATGAACAGCACCGGAGAGGTGAGTGATTTCAACACTGTACTACTGTCTTCACCGACCAGAAAGTGCGGATCTTCTTCATAGTCAGCCAGAGCGCGAACTTCACCCAAATGGTTACATTCAGCCATAGCCCATTTAAATGTGCCCGATGCCTGAATTTGCAGGCTGATACGCCCTTTAATCTTCAATGTGCTGGCCAGCAGTGCAGTGGCACTGAGCATTTCACCTAGCAGGATTTTAACTGCAGGGGCATAGTCACGTTGCGCTAAAATGGTTTGTAAAGCTTCTTCAAGATGCACCACTTCACCACGAACAGGGCTATCTTCAATAAAAAAGCGTTGGCGTAAATCAGACATAAAATTCTCCATAACCCTGCTTTAATGGTGTCATTATTGTAAAACACAAGTTATGACAGTTCATCTCTTAACGTATCAATTCCTGCGCCGTTTGTATCCTGTTGCTGCTGTGTAGCTTGTTTTTGCGCTTTATGGCGTTGATCCTGGGCAAACAGATGCTCCAGTTCGGCTAAACTGCTCCGCTGATTTTCATAATTTGGATGTTCATCCGGATCCAGATGATATTGGCTGTTGAGCAGTTTTTCATCCTGTTCGCGGAAGTTTTGAATCTGTTGCTGGCTATTTTCGAGGTCAGGATTGAGCTGGTTTAGTAAGGCCTGACTGAGTTCCAAAGCTGAAAGATAAGTTTCACGCCAGATGTGTTTCACGCCCAAATCCTGCAATAAATGCACATGATGCCGGTCACGGGCACGTATCCATAAACAGGTTTCAGGATAATTCAGCCGCAGATGCCGCACGATCAGCATCGAGTCTTCAATATCATCAATCGCCACAATCACCTGTTGCGCTGTAGCAATGCCGGTCTGTATCAAGGCTTCCGGTTCTGTTGCATCCGCCTGATAGAAAGGGATGTCGTACTGCGCCAGAAGTTCAGTGGCTGGCAAATTGCTGTCCATGACACTAAAAGCGTGTTGCTGCTGCAGTAAAATCCGGGCAATAATCTGTCCGAAGCGGCCAAAGCCAATCAGCAGAATCGGTGTACTGGTTTGAGGATTGAGATCGGTTTCAAAGGTTGCCGCCAGATGATTGTGGTGATCCAGACGCGGTAAGATCTGGCTATGCAATAACCAATAAAATGCGGGGGTCAGCAGCAAGGAAAAACTCACCATCCAAAGCAAGGGGGACAGTAGATTGGCCGTAATAATCTGGTCGGATACCGCAATCACCAGTGCCAGTAAGGCAAACTCGCCGCCTTGCGCCAGACTGGCTGCCAGCAGAGTACTATTGCGCCAGCTATTTTGATGATAACGCGCCAATGCCAGGTTGATTGCAAACTTGACCAAGATTAAAGTGAGGGTGCCGCCGAGAATGATCCAGGGGAAATTGCGTAGATCAGCTAAGTGCAGTGACATGCCCAGACTGATGAATGCCAGGCCCATCAACAAGCCCTGAAAAGGCCGAATCGTGCTTTCTACTGCAGGCCGGAAATCTGAATCTGCCAGTAAAATTCCGGCAAATAAAGCACCGAGAAATAGATTTAGGCCGAGGGTATTCATCAATACTAATAATGCCAGGGTCACCGCAATCGCCACAACCGCATGCAATTCGTGACTGCCACTTTTAGCAATCCAGCGATACAACGGCTGCATCAGGTAACGATTACACAGGAACAGACCGCTCAACGTCGCGATGAGGGCAGCAAAGTAGGCCACCCCATGTTCAGTCGAGCGAATCCCGGCAAATAGGGGAATAGCTGCAATCACCAGAATGGCCAACAGGGAATGAACCAGCAGGATCGAATAGGCTTGCTGACCATAACTGGTGGCGAACTGTTCCTGATGATTGAGATGTTGAATCACCAGAGTCATGGCAGACAAACTGCCGGCGAGTCCAATTACAATGCTGGCGAGTAGGCTTTGCTGAAGGAAAACCCAGGCCATGAGCGTGAAAATCAGGGTGCTGATTAGTACCTGTAAAGCAGCCATCATCCACAGGGAGGGATTAATCTGCACAATGCGTTGTGGTCTGAGTTGCAGGCCGATCCAGAACAACAATGCCATCAGGCTGACTTGCATGAAACTACTCATGACTTCGGGTGCCTGAATCAGATGCAAAAGGCTTGGACTTAAGATGATCCCTGTTAACAGATAGCCCAACACACTTGGCAACCTGAGCCTTTTACTCAGTGGCACCATCAACAGTGCAATGACCAGAACCAGTGTTATTTGTAACAGTATCGACATTTTCCTGCCCTAAATTTATTCTTGATCCAGACTGGGAGTCTTGTATTCCAGACCGATCCTCAGGCGCAATATCTTTTAGCTCAGTTCCTGAGGGTCGATGTCCAGCGTGAGCTTCATGCTAGAAGGTTTGTCATGCAGCATGTTTTGCCACCAGCTGCGCGCATAGTAATGCAAACGTGGACGATCCGCTGACAATAGCACCATATGCGACTGATAGCGCCCCGCCTTGCGTTCCATTGGCGCAGGAATCGGTCCCCAGATGTCCAGCGCCAGATCAGGATATTGCCTGAGTGCGGCCGCATGTTTCTGTAAGAATTCGGTATTTTGTGCCTGATCCTTGGATTCACAGCGAATCAGGATGGCATAACGGTAGGGCGGCATTCTGGCCATCTGCCGTTCTTTTAAGGTTTGCTGGGCAAATACGCGATAATTTTCATTGACCAGGGTATTCAGCAGGGCATGATCAGGTCTGAGGGTCTGCAGATAAACATCGCCTTTATGTTCACCACGTCCGGCACGGCCAGCCACTTGCACGATCAGTTGCGCAGTCCGTTCAGTAGCACGGAAGTCCACACTCAGCAGACCGGAATCAATATCCAGAATCGCCACCAGCGTCACATAAGGAAAATGATGCCCCTTGGCCAGCATCTGGGTGCCGAGTAGAATCGCCGGTTCGCTTTTCTGAATCTTGTCATAGATTTTTTGCCAGCTGCCGACCCGACTGGTGGAATCGCGATCGACCCGAATCACCTCAAAATCCGGAAATAGCTCATTTAAATGTTCTTCGACTTTGCCGGTGCCCATACCCAGTGTAACCAGTTCCTGATGCTGACATTGCGGGCAGTGTTCCGGCATACGGTGAATAGTACCGCAGTGATGGCAATGCAGATGCTGATAAGGCTGACGGTGTACAGTGAAGTTGGCATCACAGTGCGGACATTGCGCCTGCCAGCCACAGCTGCCACAAAGCAGGACGGGGGCATAGCCACGGCGGTTTAAAAAAATCAGTACCTGTTCCTTTTTCTCTAGGCGCTTTTTGATGTCCTGAATCAATTGCAGGCTAATCCCATGCTTTTTTTGCGCAACTTTTAAATCCAGAATATGGATTTTGGGCATCAAGGCCGTGCCGGCACGCTGGTTCAGCTCCAGTGCCTGCATCTTGCCATGTTGCACCAGCGCATAACTGTCAATGCTTGGTGTGGCTGACCCTAAGATTACCGGACATTGCTGTAAATGGCCGCGGTACAGGGCGACATCGCGGGCATGATAGCGGAAGCCTTCCTGCTGTTTAAAGGACAGGTCATGTTCTTCATCCAGAATGATCAGGCCCAGATTCGGCATCGGGGTATAAATGGCAGAACGTGTACCGAGTACGATTGAGGCTTTGCCGGTTTCTGCCGACTGCCAGGCTTGTAGCCGTTTGGAATCATTCAGCCCGGAATGCAGCAACGCAATATGGCAATGAAAACGGGACTGAAAACGGCTGATGGTTTGCGGCGTCAGGCCGATTTCCGGCACCAGCACCAGCACCTGTTTGCCCTGTTTCAGTACCTGTTCCATGATCTGCAAATACACTTCAGTTTTACCGCTGCCGGTCAGACCATCCAGTAAAAAAGCCTGATATTGATTGCGATATTTTAATACCTGTTCGACTGCATGTTTTTGTTCAGGATTGGCAGTAAGCGGCATTTGTGCCAGCTGCATCGGCTGCGGATTGAAATCTTGTGGTTCCAGCACACAGGCGCAAATCTCTTTTTTCTCCAGCGCTTTTAAGGTCGCGGTTTCAATCCCGGCCATGTTCAGCACATTTTCAGTGGTCCCGACCGGATGCAGTTTTAAAATCCGGTAAGCTTCCTGCTGCTTGTCCGAACGGCGTACTTTGGCCTCGGCATCAGGGGCCAGTAATTTCCAGGTACGGGCCAGCAGGTTATAAGGCTTACCCTGACGCAACAGAGTCGGCAGGGCACTGTGGACGACTTCACCGATCGGAAACTGGTAATACTGCGCTGACCATGTCAACAAACTTAAAACTTTGGCATCTATAATGGCGCGTTCATCGAGCAGTTCGGTTACTGCCTTAAGCTTAAAGCGTGGGTCGAGAGGAGTGTCTGCAGGCAGTTTTTCGATAATCACCCCGACCAGATTCTGCCGACCAAACGATACCAGTACACGTGCGCCAATCTGCGCCTGTTCAAATTGTTCTGCACTCATTGTGTAATCAAAACAATCAAATACATGTACAGGTACAGCAACGCGTACGCGATAAAGTAGACTGGAATCGGTGTGAGAATTTTGCATATCTTGGGGTGGAGATCCTGAAGAAATTTCGTCGTGCTTAAAGTTCGATTATGTTAGAGTGAGCAGATAATTTATATCAAAGAATATGAATGATTTCGGTGGTCTGACGCAACAGCGTTAAGCAAAATTTTGGAAAATTAGAGCATTACAATGCCTGCATATCAGTTTATTGCGCTTGATGCTTCAGGAAAGCAGCAAAAAGGCGTGCTGGAGGGGGATTCTGCACGTCAGATCCGGCAACAATTACGGGATAAAGCACTTATTCCGGTCTCTGTTGATCCTGTCGAAAAAAAAGATCAACATCATCGTCGAAAATGGTTTGAAAAAAGCATCACCGCCTATGATCTGGCTCTGATGACCCGGCAATTATCCGTGCTGGTCGCTGCTGCGATTCCACTGGAAGAAGCGATTCGTGCCGTCGGCAAGCAAAGTGAAAAAGTACATGTACAAAACCTGCTGATGTCAGTGCGCTCCAAAGTGCTGGAAGGGCATAGTCTGGCGCAGGGCTTGCAACAATCCGGACGTTTTCCTGAACTGTATATTGCCACAATTGCCGCCGGTGAACGTTCCGGACATCTGGACCTGATTCTGGATCAGTTGGCTGACTATACCGAAAACCGGTTTGCCATGCAGAAAAAAATTCAGGGTGCAATGGTCTATCCGATTATCCTGATGCTGATGTCCTTTGCGATTGTGATGGGGCTGATGACCTATGTGGTGCCAGATATCGTCAAGACCTTTGACCAGAGTAAAGATGCCTTGCCGTGGATTACCGTGGCCTTGATGAAAGCCAGTGATTTTATCCGCATTGCTTGGCCATTTTTATTGATTGGTGGTGCTTTGGGGATTTTCCTGTTGGTCCGGTTTTTAAGAACCACCGCCGGGCATTATGCCTTTGACCGTCTGACCTTAAAATTACCTTTATTCGGCAAATTGTCACGCGGGATTAATGCCGCACGTTTTGCCAGTACCTTATCCATTTTGACCCAGTCTGGCGTGCCGCTGGTCGATGCACTGCGGATTGGTGCCGCAGTCAGTAACAACTGGGTGATCCGGGATTCTGTCAATCTGGCAGCGGAAAAAGTCACTGAAGGTGGCAACCTGGCAACCCAACTGGAACGCAGTGGTTATTTCCCGCCGATGATGGTACAAATGATCAAAAGTGGTGAAGCGTCTGGTGAACTGGACCGCATGTTGGAACGTGCTTCACAAATGCAGGATCGCGAAGTGACCACCCTGATTTCAACTTTACTGGCCTTGCTGGAACCTTTAATGCTGGTGTTGATGGCCAGTATTGTTCTGGTCATTGTGA
Source organism: Acinetobacter sp. L-24 (assembly GCF_056857555.1). The sequence goes on from NZ_JBSXNI010000024.1 coordinate 61,733, forward strand.
TAGCAGTGATGCTGCCAATTGTGAACATGAATAATATGATTTAAACAGAAACCAGTTAGAATTTTGTTGTGATCAAGATTCAAGTGGAAATTCTGAATGATGCAAATAAATGAGAGAGATTGAATGAAAAGGAATCAATTAAATAAACAGACGGGCTTTACCTTAATCGAAGTCATGGTGGTGATTGTAATTCTCGGTGTGCTTGCTGCGCTGATCGTTCCGAACGTGATGGGACGTGGTGAAAAGGCCAAAGTCGATACCACCGTGATCAAGTTACAAAGCATTGCAGGTTCACTGGATCAATACAAGCTGGACAATGGCAAGTATCCAAGTATGCAGGAAGGTGGTCTGGATGCACTGGTGAATCAGCCAGCGACTGCAAAAAACTGGGTGCCGGGCGGTTATGTCAAAGGCGGTTTTCCAAAAGACAGCTGGGATAATGAACTGCAATATGTGATTCCGGGCACCGATGGTCGAAGCTTCGATCTGTATTCATTTGGTGCAGATGGTCAATCGGGTGGTGAAGGAACAGATGCCGATATTTATTATCAGCCTTAATTGAGAATCATTATAAATTCTCGATAGATGGCATATATCACTTCACTTAATAGGCTATTTCAATACGAAGTGAAGTGATAATAACTCTTAATTATTAAATATAATGTAAGTTAATGATATTTATAATAATGAAATAATAAAATTGATATGCGAGTTATAATAAGAATTATTCCCATATTTATCTATTACAATTCTCGTAAAATATGAATAAACATACACTTTCTATTTATTTAAAAAAGCTCATAATGATCTGAATGGCACTTGACTCGCCAACGGAGAAGCACATGAAAGCATTTATCTTGGGAGATGAAATCAATCAATTTCATTGGTCGATGCTGAAATCTGTTCTTCTGGTTTTAAGCATGCTGCCGATCAGTCAGGGAATCGTCCATTTATGGCAGAGCACCGAAGGCAGCAGCCAGATTATGGTGGCTTTCTTTGCTATCAGCTTGATGAGCAGTTTATTGGCCCTGTGTTTCTGGTCAGCATTAAACGCGAGTGTAATCCGCATTCAAGCCGAACAAGGTTCAGCATTTGAGCAGACACTGGTTAAGCTCTATCGTCATGTACCAATGCTGTCTCTTGCCAGTATGTTGTGTTATCTGGCTATACAGTTTTAAGTTTTAAAGAGATAAAAAACCGAGGCATTGACCTCGGTTTTTTATTACCTTGAGTGTTCCTCCCTTTAGTAAAGGGAGGCTAGGAGGGATTGATAAGGTGCTATATTCAGGAATCCCCCTTTGTAAAAGGTGGACTTGAGGAGCTTATCTTCTCGATTTAAAACTGACATCCACTTTACGTGGGCGAAAGCGCCATCCCATAAGCAAAAGCAGAACCGAGAAGATCATGACCGGCCAATCGCTGAGTTTCATATACGGGGTTTCGCCTTGCATGGCTGGAAGTTCACCACGTAATATCGCTTCCTGATCCATCGGCGCTTTTTTCACGATATGGCCATTATGGTCAATAAAGGCGGTCACACCGGTATTGGTGGCGCGGATAAACCAGCGGCCATTTTCTTTAGCACGCATTTGCACCATCTGCAGATGCTGTAATGGTCCTGCCGTGCCGGTAAACCAGGCATCATTAGACACGGTCACCAGAAAATCGCTTTGGCTGGCATTGCGACGGGTCAAATTCGGATAGGCCACTTCATAGCAAATTGCAGAACCCAATAGATGATTTTTTACATTCAATGGTTTTTGGTCATGTGCACCACGAGAGAAACCACTCATCGAAGGGTCATTCTGCAATGCGGGCAATACCCAGCTCAGCCAGCCTGACAAGGGAATATATTCACCAAAAGGAACCAGTCGCTGTTTCTTGTACAGCCCATCAGAATCATCGCCGCTGGCCATAATACTGTTGTAATATTTAGGATAACCCGCCGCTTGCGATTCTGCTAAATCCCAATACGGAATGCCGGTCACCCAGGCAGTGCCTGATTTTTCAGCCTGGACTTTCATGGCTTCCAGAAAGGCTTCAATGTCGGTCTGGAACATGGGAATCGAAGATTCCGGCCAGACGATCAGATCACGGCCCCATTCGGTCTTGCTCAGATTGGCATAAATCAATAAGGTCTTCACCTGATATTCAGTCAGCCATTTCAGGTCTTGCGGAATATTGCCCTGAATCAGGGAAACCGTTAAAGGTTTTTGATCTTTTTCCTCAACAAACGTCAGTTGTGCTGCGCCCCAGGCACCGAGTAGTAAAACTGCCGAAGGAATGGCCCAGAACAGACGCCTATTCAGGATTTCAACCAGCGCACAGGCCAGAATAATCACCACGAAAGATACCCCGAACACCCCGAATAAGGGCGCATAAGCATCCAGGTAGCGTTCGGTAAAGGCATAGCCAGCGAATAGCCATGGGAATCCGGTAAAGACCCAAGTCTTGGACCATTCAAACAGCACCCACAGCGGGGCAAAGGTTAAAGGAGTTTCCGGGAAAAAGCGGCGATAGACAAACGTTTGCACTGCACTAAACAGACCCATCACCAGTGCCATAATCAGGATCATCACGACGCTGAGAAATGCACTGGTATCGCCATAGACATGAATCGAGGTATACAGCCAGAATGCGCCGACAAACCACAAGCCAATCCCGTAAGCCCAGCCAATGCCAAAGGCCTGTTTTGCGCTACGTCCGCGCAGGCAAGCATAGAGCAGTGCTGGAGACAGAATCGCCAGCCACCAGTAATGATAGGGAGCCAGTGCCAAACTAAAGATGGTACCTGCAAATAAGGCAATTAAAACAGGATAGATCAGCGGCAAGGTTTTTTGCTGTTGAGACGAACTCAACAGCTTATCGAAATACGCTCTCATTGGCGCACGGCTCGAATTAGATGAATCGAGCGTGAATCTGCTTCAAGAATGGTAAATTGCCAGTTTTCCAGTTCAATGGTTTGACCTTCAAGATCACTCACCAGACCAATTTCCTGTAATAACAAGCCACCCATGGTTTCCACTTCATCATCAGGGAAAGTCGCATCCAGCATATTATTGAAATACTCAATCGGGGTGAGCGCTTGTACCACCCAGGTATTGGCCGTAGTTGGATCATTGTCCGGAACAATGTAGTATGCTTCTTCATCAGCATTGTCATGTTCATCTTCAATTTCACCGACAATTTCTTCCAGAATATCTTCCAGTGTCACCAGACCCGAAGTCGTACCGTATTCATCAATCACCACCGCAATATGCGTTTGGGTATTCTTTAACATGCGCAGCACCTGATCGGAGCGGGCACTTTCCGGAACAAACAAAGGTTGACGCATGAGCGCGCGAATATCGACCTTGGCCGTCGGTTCAGTCAGAAAAGGCAATAAATCCTTGGCCAATAGAATGCCGACTACATTATCGGTCTGATCGGATGAAAATACCGGAAAACGTGAATGCGCAGACTCGACCAGTACATGCAGGATATCCAGCAGCTGGTCATCTTCCTGCAAGCTGATCATGGACGTGCGAGGCGTCATGACTTCACGAATTTTGGTTGCCGGGAGGTCAAGAACGCCCTCAAGCATGGCAACAGTATCGGGTTCTAAAAATCGACGTGAATCTTGTACTAATTTTAGCAGTTCGTCGCGAGTTTCGGGTGCAGTTCCCAGCCATTTGCGTAAGCCGCGCATACCCCACGACGGGCCTGATTCCTCGTGCATGATTTTTCCTGAAGACTCTTAATATCTAAAAAAACGTGGTTTTATCATACCGCAGAAAATACGCTTGTCTATTGTAAATATGATGCAGAGTCTTGATCATACGAGTCAGGCCTAATTTTGGAACTGGCCACGTATGCAAAGCAGCAATGTAATCGTAGCTTTATGCTAAAATATGGCGGTCTTTCCATCCTGAGTCTATCGATGTCCCCAACTGAAATTATTCCAAGTCTGCAATTGAATACCCGAGGTTTACGTTGTCCTGAGCCAGTGATGATGTTGCATCAGGCGATCCGTAAATCTAAGGCAGGTGATGTGGTTGAGGTGTTTGCCACGGATAATTCAACGTCGTGGGATATTCCAAAATTCTGTATGCATTTGGGGCATGAGTTGCTATTGCAGGAAGAACGTCTGGATGAAAATGGTAATAAAGAATTTCATTATTTAGTGAAGAAAGGCTAATAAATGAAAAAAATGCATAACTTTAAAGTTATGCATCTTAGTTTAATTAAAAAAATAAAGTATGGTAAATGCTATAATTTTGAAAAGTTGAAAATTATTAATAATGGAAAAATTAAAATACTTAATAGGAATATTTTTCCTTTTACTTGTTAATGTTACTGCCCGAGCTGAAGAAGTTTATGCAGTATCTGAGAATATTCGAGATTTAGATAATATAGAAAATCGTATTTTTAGAGATATAGATTTAATGATTTTTTTGCCCTCTGAAAATGAATGGAAAGCTCTACAAGGAATTGAATATTTATATTGCTCTGTAGTGGCTGATATTTTAGATGATAGAGACAATGCTAAGATTTTTTATAAAGATGGAATGGATTTTTTAGATTTTCATGCTAAAGAATTTGTAAGTGATAAATCTTCAATCAAACGTTCGATGATTTTAGAGATACCTATGTATCAGTTGGACCTACTAGACACTTAGTAGCTTTAAAATTTAGGTCTTCGTATGAAAGACATTGTAAAAAATAAACCCGCTTTAAAGCGGGTTTATTTTTATCTCATATGAGAGATTACATATTTGGATAGTTCGGACCACCGCCACCTTCCGGTGTCACCCAGGTGATGTTCTGGGAAGGGTCCTTAATGTCACAGGTCTTGCAGTGCACACAGTTGGCTGCATTGATCTGGAAGCGTTTCGAACCGTCATTATTTTCCATGATTTCATAAACACCCGCCGGGCAGTAACGCTGCGCAGGCTCATCCCATTTCGGCAGATTCACTTCAACCGGAATGGACGGGTCAGTCAGTTTCAAATGTGCTGGCTGGTTCTCTTCATGGACCGTATTCGAGACAAACACTGAAGACAGACGGTCAAAGGTCAGTTTGCCATCCGGTTTTGGATAGTTCGGCTTGAAGCTTTCAGCTGCCTGGGTTTTTAGCGCCGCATGGTCCTGAACCAGATCATGCAAGGTGAAAGGTACTTTAAACACGTTCTGATCGATGAAGTTAAACGCGCCACCGATCCATTGACCGAATTTGTGCATTGCCGGGCCAAAGTTACGCGAGTTGTATAACTCTTCTTTTAACCAGCTGTTGTTGAACTTGTCGGTATAAGCGGTCAGTTCCTTAACAAAGAAATCTTCGCCTTCCACTACACGTGCCACCGCCAGATCACCGCCTTTTTCTACACCGGCAGCAATCGCTTCAAAGACCGCTTCACCGCAGAGCATGCCGGATTTCATTGCAGTGTGTGAGCCTTTGATCTTGGCAAAGTTCAGGAAGCCGGCATCATCCCCAATTAAAGAGCCACCCGGGAAGGTGAATTTTGGTAATGAGTTAAAACCACCTTTGGTCACAGCACGCGCACCATAAGAAATACGCTTACCGCCTTCCAGATACTGCTTGATCAGCGGATGGGTTTTCCAGCGCTGCATTTCCATGAATGGATACATATGCGGGTTGGTGTAAGACAGATCCACGATCATGCCCAAGGTCACCTGGTTATTCTCAGCATGGTACAACCACCAGCCACCTGAAGAACCGGTTTCAGAAAGTGGCCAACCGGCACCATGCATCACCAGACCCGGTTTGTGCTTGGCAGGATCGATTTCCCACAACTCTTTAATGCCGATACCGTAGTGTTGCGGATCAGCGTCCTTGTCCAGGTTGAACTTCTGGATCAGACGTTTACCTAAGTGACCACGACAGCCTTCAGCGAAAATTGTGTATTTGGCATGCAGTTCATAACCCGGGGTAAA
>NZ_JBSXNI010000025.1:0-73687 GCF_056857555.1 Acinetobacter sp. L-24
ATAAAAATATACAGGCTAAAGCAACAGAACTTTGATAATTTCTTTTGAGCTTGTCATATCGAGTAGCTATTCCTCTAAATTGCTTTAATCTACAAAACATATTTTCAACTAAATGCCTGATTTTATATAAACACCAGTCCATATGGTCATTGTTCGATTGGCTATTTGTTTTCTTTGGTATATTCGCTTTAGTCCCTGTTTTCCTGATCTGTTCACGCAGTGGTTCTGAATCATAGCCTTTATCTGCACATACCACTTTTGTCTCTTTTAAATCTAATGTTGATATTAAATCAGGTGCAACTTTAACATCATGTGTGGTTCCATCGGTAATCATGAAATCAATAGGATTGCCATGTGCATCAACAATCAAATGTATTTTTGAGGAGTTTCCTCCTACACTTTTAGAAATAGATTGATTCGCTATACCGGCAGAATGTTGATGAGCACGTACATGAGAGCCATCAATAAAAATCCACTCCATATCGGGGCATGAGGCTAGTAATTTGAATAATCTAAGTAACTTACCGCTGCTTGACCAACGATTAAAACGTTTGAAAATAGAGTTTGAATGACCAAAACAAGAAGGAATATCTCGCCACGGACAGCCTGTTCTAATTCTATAGAGAATAGCTTCAATAAAATTGCGTAAATTTGAGTTGTGGTGAATGGATAAATTACGCAGAATAACTTTCAACTTTTGCCAGTGTTGATCTGTCAGCATGGTACGAGGCATAGCGAATAGTAAAATTGGGTTTGGCGATTTGATTTTACTACTTCGCTATTTTTTTAAACTAAAAGTGTCAACACACCCTAGTTATTTGTAGTCATAAATTTAGTCCCCACTTGTTTTTAAGTGGGGACTAAATTAAGGCTTATAGGATGAATTCATAAGGTGTGTTCAGCGAACACTTACGTTTTGAATAGATTTAAGGAATTAGGCAGACCTCATACCCAAGTTGTCACTTGAATTTGGATAACTTAGGGAAGATCTATCTCTAAAGCCTTTATCCAACAGAGTCGTTTTTATCCTAGGGTCCTTACCACTTGTATTCTTTACAAACATATATTTAAAAAAGTGTAGCAAGTTGCTACACTTTTCGCTAGATCAGCTCTTTACCAAAAATATCATTCAGTCTTTCACGAATACTTTGAACGAATTCTGGATTATTTTTAAGTTTATGCTTCATATTTCGTTTAAAGTCATTCAGCCCCATACCAATTTCAGCAAAATCCATTTGGAATAAAGTGTCATTAATGACAATATTTGCTTGAGAGTCAGTGAGGCATCCTACTTTTTTAAACCACTTCTTGAACTGCTGATAATTTTCATCATTATTAAAAATATACCAAGAACGTACATTCGTATCGAATTTAGCCCCTAATTCTTTTACGGATGCATTGTCTTCAAATGGAACATCAAGATAGATTTTTTCAATCACTGCAATTTCATCCAGTGCCTTATCAGCAATCCGATGATGCAGTTTAAAATTCACACCTACAATTGGACGGCCTTTCTTAACGGTTTCATACTCTAATTGTAGATCTGTATTTTCGTTAATTTCTGCCACTATTTTGTCTAATACATAGCGTCTAAAATCTACCCAGCGATCATATTTGGTTTCATTAATATCAATCAGTGCTTTCAAGTTTTCTAAAAGTAATGGCACTTCATAACTCTTTTGATTGGCGTACTTAAATTCGTTTTTAATGAAATAAGTATAAAGACTCATACTGGCAACAGAATCTAGGGCAAAAAGATGTTTTAGCTGATAGGTAGTAAAATTACCCCCAGCCAGTTGAGTGAAATACGGCAACACCTCACTAGTAAAACGAATCTGAATCGCATTTTTAGAGTCATCTTCCCATCTTAACTCACGGATAATGGGAACGACAGAATGTACTTTTTTAGTCTTTCTCTTACCATTATCAGCAGGCTCCTCAATAATAAAATGAGCTACCCGGGATGAAAGCTCTTTATAGATCCGATCTATTGCAACATTAATTGAGTTACGTTTATTTAATCCTAGTAAATCTGCCAAATCATCCTTATACAAATAAATATAAGTTTGTTCGGTAATTTCACCATCTACCCTATTTTTCTCACTATAATTCGCAACCGCCATTGCATATAGAAGTGCCTTATATTCATTGGATGACAACTCGATTGGGCGAATTAAGCGGTTACTGGTACTGACAACGCCATTATGGCGAATGTTGCCTATACAGTAGGGAATATAATTCGTTTCTTCTTGCAATGGTTCAGATTCTGTCATAACCGTGATATTTATAATTTGACTTAGTTTTTATATACAAAAGTGGAAAAACTTTCAAGACTTTCACCACAAGATTCTAAAAGTGGAAGGTCCGTCATCAAAAAAAAGCGTTATTATCCGATTTTTTGCCTTTAAAGTGGAATTAAATACAGTATTTCCACCCTACAGTGACAGACCTTCCACCTTTAGCCCCCGAAATTACAGTTTAGAATGACTATTTTTACTTTTTTCACCCACATTCAGATAGGTTAAGTTAAATAGAAACCCTGATGTGACAAGGCTTCCACCTTTCAGTTAGATTCGAAAGGTATAACTGCACATATAATCATCAGGAAATATCCAATAAAAACAGATTATCCACAGGTTAAGAACATACAGTGACAACCCTTCCACCTTTAAGGCTTAGTTACGAGACTTTATTAACATATTAAATAATTGTTTTTTAAATTATTTTTAAATAAAAATAGCGGTTTAAAAAATAGCAGTGACAAACCTTCCACCCTAGTGACAGACCTTCCACTTTAGAGTGACAAACCTTCCACTTTAGAGTGACAGACCTTCCACTTTATGGTGACAAACCTTCCACTTTTAAAACTCTAAGCATTTGTTTTATATAATAAAAATGCACTCTTAATTATTAATTAGCTAAATAACTAATTATTCTAATTATTAATTAAGCTAGCTTAGTTAAAGATTTATTTTTAAGCTGTTTTACATCTGAACAAATAGGATTTATAAATTTTAAAACTATAGTAAGATGAGTGAAAGTTATTTATATTACTAAACATTCAAATACGGAAGCATCTGACACGCATGTCTGCAAAAATTATTACTGTTGCTAACCATAAAGGCGGATGTGGCAAAACAACGACTGTTGTGCACCTAGCCTCAGAACTTGCCAATCTGGGCAACAAGGTTTTAGTCATTGATTTAGATCCTCAAGCAAACGCAAGTTTACACATTGGGATCCAACATCCAAGCGAAATTGTTGTGACTACAGCAGAATTACTAGTGGGCGATATTTCGTTGTTGGCAGATGCATTACAAGAAGAAACGAACTTTGAAAAAGTATCATTAATTTATGGTTCCTTGAATTTAGGAAAAACTGAAGACCAACTAAAAGAAGAAGCTCCCCGTCCTTCTGAAGAGTTAAATATCAAGTTAGAACTGTTAAAAGATCTTTATGATTTTATATTGATCGACTGTCCACCTAGTCTTAAATTATTAACCAGCAATGCCCTGGCATCTTCAACACATGTCATTATCCCTATCGAATCCGGATCACAATATGGATTGTATGGGGTAACAGATCTTTTAAATCATCTTGAAAAGATCAAACGTATTAATCCAGATTTAGAGCTTTTAGGCGCTTTACTAATTAAGCATGATGAACGTCAGAATGTCTGTAAGCTGATTCGGAATGAAGCCTTGAAACAGGTAGGAAAACTTTTAGAGACTACCATTCCTCAAAGTACTAAAGTTAATCAAGCAGCGATTCTGCAACAATCACTTTTGAACGTAGAAAAAAATTCAAAAGTACGTAAGGCTTTTGAAAGCCTTGCCAATGAAATTGTAGCTAAAGTTTAAACCTGAGAGTATTATGGCAAGCACCAAAGAGCTTTTAGCTCAGAAACTGAAACAGAATACAGAAAAACATCAGCAAGCACAGAAAGACAATATTAGAGAGCTGAAAGAGTTTAGACGTAATGTTCCTATTGAGGATATCAGCCGTAGTCCAAACCAGCCGCGTAAATTATTTGAAGAGTCACAATTAAAAGAACTGGCGGATTCCATTGACGAAGTCGGTCTTTTGCAGCCCATTACAGTGCGTAAACTTGATAATCTGAAATATGAACTCATTGCAGGCGAGCGGCGCTTACGGGCGCACCATTTACTCGGCAAGTCTGTGATTGAAGCTATTATCATTGATGCGAATAATGTAGAAGCATCTTTGTTAACCTTAGCAGAGAATTTAAAGCGTCAGGACCTGACAGATTATGAAATTTTTATTGGCCTGAACTCACTTGATGAGAAGTTAAAGAAAAACAAGCAACGTTTAGCCAATTCACTGGGTTTAAATCGCGAAGATATGTACAAGTATTTAGCGTACGAAAAACTGCCTCAAGTAATTTTAAATGACCTTGATGTGGAACCAGGCCTACTAGGTCGTACTGCTGCAACTGCATTCAAAAAATTTCTGTCAGATCATATAGAGCAACTTTCTGAGGCCGAAAAGGCTTTGCTAGGGGCTTGGGAAAAAGTAAAAGACAAAAAACTAGAGCAAAGTAAAGTTACTGCCTATGCTGAAAAAATATTGAGTCAGGATCCAGGAAAACTGACCACAACATCTGTGGTTAGAAAAATTGAATATGCAGGTAAGATTGCGGGGAATATCAAACTCAATCAAAAACAGCTTAAGGTTTCTCTGAATATCTCGGAAATTGACGAAGCTAGTCTCTTACAACTAGAAGATTTTTTAAAACAGCTTATTCAGAAAAGTGAAAAAGTGTAGCAAGTTGCTACACTTCTTTTGACAATCTCAAACTAGGGCGTATTATCAATTAAGCCAGAAAGATCGCTGATAAGAAGTTTTGAGCCAATTTATCATAGCGTGTGGCAATAGCACGATATTGTTTGAGCTTGGCAAAAAATTTCTCGATCAGATGTCTTGCCTTGTAGATATGTCAATCATAATCACGCTGATCAATAGAATTACTTTTCGCTGGCATCACAACTTGACCCTTCGCCTCTAAAATTAGATCAATGACCCGATCCCTGGAGTTGTAGGCTTTATCCATAAGCCAGGTCTGGCTCAACGATAAGTCCAGCAACACATCTGAACCGTTTAAGTCATGAACCTGCCCATCCGTGAGATAAAATCCTGTCGGGTTGCCTAAAGCATCAGTTCGGGCATGAATTTTGGTGCTTAAGCCCCCTTTACTGCGCTTATTCGCCTGATTTCCCCCTAGCGCTGTGTTGGTAAGCACGTACAATGGGGTGCAGTCTAACATCACATATTCATTGTCACGGTCATGTGACAGCACTTCAAAGACTCTCTGCCACACACCTGTTTTAGCCCAAAGACTAAAACGAGTATGCACTACTCTAAAATCACCGAAGCGTTCGGGTAAGTCTCGCCACGGGATACCTGAACGATAGCGCTTCAACAAATAGTCGGTTATCTTTGGCCGTTACTCCAACAGTACCCATTCGTCCAGGTAACAGATCTTTAACCTGTTCCCACTGATCATCTATTAATGCATAGCGTTTATTCATGAAGAAATTATGAGGACCGGTAGGATTTTCTCAAGCTAATTGATGACACACTAATTCAAAATAAAAAAAGGTTTTTAAATATTATTTCTATAAGTCAATGTGACATTGACTTATACCAGGTTTTAATTGACTCAGCTTAGATAGTGTATGGGGGCCTAAAAAATTAATTAATTTATGTCTATAGAAAAAATAGAAATAAATGGACATATATCAATGATGTATGGTTGTTTTTTTATAATAAATAGCCTAAGTGATCGTTAGTGAATAGATGTTTTTTTTGGTGCGGTATAATTACCTGAAAATCCAGACATCAGTTATAAAATGAGATAAATTTTGAAGGACGCCAGCTTTAAACCACAGCTTTCATTTTTTGTCTACATACAGCAGCCCAAGACGTTACCCAGTGTCACGTTACGGAACCGCACTCAGTGCGCTTGCCGAATTCAACAGTCTGGAGATCTTAGTATATTGCCCTATAAAGCTCATTTTATTAAAGATAATCTTTAATAGTCAAAGGCATTCAAATGTATATATAGATAGGGACTGTGTCAGGAAATGTGCTATTAGAGGTGGGCAATAATGTCTAGAATCAAGGTACGTGATTTTCTCAGTCGGCTATTACGAATAGCCGCCGATTTTGTAGATGCCTTTTAATTAGATTAGACTGTCACCACTCTCCTAGACAAATTTAGTCTATTCTTTTTGCATAAATGATAACATTATGAATGGACAACGATGTTCTCTCAGAATCACGTATTAATCATGCTGCTAAACATTCTCATTAAAACAAGGGAATGCATCTTTTTACTGATCGTACCTTGTTTTTAGTTTTCCTCTGTTCTTTAATTTAGTACTATCTTTATCATTTATGAGCACTCACTGGATTCACTGAATGAAGTATATGGAAATCAGAGATTTGATTGAGGCTGAATTGAAAAATTATAGTTCTAATCAAATGATTCCATCCGAACGGTACTTGGCATTAAAGTTTGACTGTTCAAGGGAAACAGTGCGTAAGGCCTATGAACAGCTTCGTGCCGAAGATAAAATTTTCAAACGGCAAAATCTCGGCTGGTTCGTGAGTAATAAAAAAATTCAATATTCTCCAAACTCAATTGAAAATTTTCGTTCTTATATGAAGGCACAGGGTTTTAATGTCAGAACTGAACTAATCTCGACCAGACAGTTGGAGCGATTGGATCACAGTAATCTTTTTAGTGAAGAAAATCGTAAATTGGGCTTTATTGAAATTATTCGTTTACGTTATGCTGATGATGTACCTGTACTTCTAGAATATAATTATTTACCTGTTGCGCTGTTTCCAAATGTGCTGAATTATGATGTGATTACTTCGGTCCAAGATGTCATTAAAAATCACTTTCATTATAATTACACGAGTAGTCAGTTAAAAATTAAAAATACCGGTGTGTCTCATTTTGAGAGCCAGCACTTGGGTATTCCTTTAAGTCAAACCGCCACTTATATTGAACGTATTTCAAAATCAGATGATCTAGTGATTGAATATGACATCGAAATCTGGTCACAGGACAAAATTGAAATGACCTTAGATATTCAAGCATAAGCTTATATTTATATCCTGCCCATTCAAATCCTAAGAAGTTAAATGGTTTTAGGATTTTTTTTATTTTCTTAGATTAGCATTAGACCGCCTTCATAAATCATTCTTACTCAGTTGCAAATTATAAATTCCAGCAACTAGATTGAATCTCAAAAGGGGGGCTTTTAGCTCTATTGCGATAACGTTCTGAAAGCATTTTGAAAGTTTTTAGACTGCCAATCCATACTTAATTTCTATTCTTCTTTATTGATTTCCTGATTATAGATTTTTAGTTCAGGATCCAGTTTACAGCGGCTTTTGGCCTCTAATGGCAACAGGGTATTGGGAAGCGCGTTTGATTGAGGTTAAGCAGGCAGGGAAAATTAGACGTTATATCACTTTATTAATGGACCCAAAGACATATCCACTGATAGGCTTGGCGAAGCTTTATGCTCAGCGCTGGGAAATAAAAATGTGTTACCGAGAAATCAAAAGTGATTTACAGGAGGGCAAGCATTTGAGGAGCAAGCAACCTGATTTAATTTATCAAGAATTATGGGGGGTATTGCCTATAATATTCTAAGAAGACAATGAAACATATGGCTCAACGTGCAAAAGTCAGTCCTTTGAGAACCAGCTTTCATATTGCATCTATTGGCATTCTGAATATATTAAGATTCGACTCTTTAGACTCCGCAGGTAATTTACCTAAACATTTAGAAAGTTTACTGGAAAAATCTAAGAGATATGTTTTGCCTGAGAGGGAGTGAGGAGTTGCCCACGAGTTATGAAAGGGACACCACAGAAATACCCAAGAAAATGCCAGTCAATTTCTTAACTGACCGGCATTCCTTTAATTAAGGGCTTTCAGATGATTCAGATTTTTTGTCTTTCTCATTTCCATAATCTAAAGCAGCCTGTTGCGCTTCGGCGGCGGCAGTTGCTTCTATTGGGATGGATTCATCTGCAATAGCTACTGTTCCAGTAAATCCAAATAAGCTCAGGATTAGAATCTTTGAATACTTTTCCATCTGAATTTCCTCTGCGTTTCTAAAACTTAATTTCAGTGTAGAGGGTAAGTTTAAATTCCGATGTATGAGCTATGTCTGCATATGTAAGATATTCAGGATCCAAGTTATAGAACCTCGGGTTTATGTAAGAATCCTTATCGGATGAGTTTTTTTGTAGCATTGACTGGCCAAATACAGACCGATTTTCTTGAAAATCTTTTATAGGGAAGATAATTTAATGGCAAATTATAAAAAGAGCATAGCAATGGTCAACTGCGGTAATCCCCCTACAATAAAATCCAAGAAGACATAAACAATATGAAACCAACTACGATGAAATGGATCGGCAATAATATTGAGTTAAATGACATGCAGGGTGTCCATACTTTCTTATTAAGTTTAGAAGAAGAAGGTGGTGTTGATTAATCGCAGTATGTCATGAGTCTTATACAGGACATCGCCCAGTACATAAGGTTAAGTTTGAAAAGAATTAACACCTCCTCTGAGATATTTTTCTTTACCAGCCCTGTTTTTGTAACATCTAGTAATTTTTTTGTAACCTTATTGTTATTTATTGTTCACTTTGTTTATTATATAAAAGATAAAAGGTGGAGAATTTAAGATGCTCACCAAGGTCGAAGCCATTGTGATTTTACTAATGGTAATTGCATTAATACTCATTATTTATGAAATGAGACAAGGACTTAATTGGACTTTATAAACGCTTTCTCAGTTTAAAAAAAGTCCTCAATTGATGGCATTAATTTATTTGTCAGAAGTTTCAAAATTTTGATCTTACCCTGGGCTGACTAAAGATGAATAATATCTATATTGGTGATATTGTTTACCTAGTTTACGGTAGTCATCCAATGATGGTTGAAAAATTGCAGGATAATTTAGTTACTTGTATATGGTTCAGTGATAAAAAACATTTTTTCCGCGAGAATTTTCCCTTAAATATCTTAATAAAAAAACGTAATTCAACAAAATATACCTGTATAGATTAAGCTTGAAAATTATCTTAAAGCTTCAATAGAACTGAATCAAAGCACCTTAGGCGGGCGAATTCAAACATGAGGTGCGATAGTTTCAAAAGCCTTATGATAATCAATAAGCTGAGAAAATTTCTCTAATAGTGTAAGCCAATCTAACGCTTTTCTAGGACGAGTATTCAGTGACATGGCAACTTGATTTAAATAATGCTGATCTGCCTGATTTAAATCAATCCCTTTAGGTAAATATTGCCTAATTAAACCATTCATATTTTCGCATGTGCCTTTTTGCCATGGTGAATGTGGGTCACAGAAATATACATCTATGCCTAAATTTTACCATCTCACGTCCACGGTCATAGGTCAACGTTTCACGCAGTTCTCAGGTAAATATTTCAGAGCTAAAGCCTTGCGCACTGATTCTGCCTTTGCATCAGATAATGTTGCCAAGATACAGAGCTGTGTATTTCGTTCAATAAGTGTTGCTATCGAACTTTTATTGTCTTTACCTTTAATTAAATCGGCTTCCCAATGACCCGGTATCTTTCTTGAACTTCGGCTGGGCGCTCATGAATAGTTTTAATATCCTGTAATATAGAATCTTTTTTAGGTTCACCGTTAGCTTTTCGCTTTTTATTTTCATGATGCAGACAGGATAATAAGTCTTTTTTCAACTCACCCTTTGGTAATGCTCGTATCGTTGAATAAATCGTTGTATGGCTTACATTCATTGTTTGATCCAAATCAGGAATTGTCTTTAAACGCTTCGATATTTGCTGAGGAGACCATAAACAACGGATCGCTTCAACAATAAATCTCCAGAGGATTGAATCGATTTTGAGCTTTCTGTGACTACGTCTACGTCTAGCGAAGGTGTTATCAGAAGCATATCGAGCTTGATAAACGTCATTGATACTATTTCTTTTAAGCTCACCATAGATCGTACTTGGATGTCTTTTAATGAGTTCGGCAAATTTTCTTGGTGAAAAGCCTTCTTTTCTTGACTCAAGCATTAATGCAGTACGATCTTCAAAGTTAAGATGATGGTATGACAATTTTATATACTCCATACCCTTTAAATTAATTAGGTGGTTTATGTCGCACTTCAAGTTTTACTCTGCCTTGCCTCTAATATTATTGAGAAACTGATTGATCAAAGTATTTCAAATTAAGAAATAAATAATTTTATATTTAGCTCTGATGGGATAACCATCAGGGTATTTTTTTGTCATTAAAATCTAATTTGAGACATCATTATGAATGATTTTTTTTAGAAACGAATCGAAGCATCAAAATCAATGACATTGAAGTTCGTCAGATACAGATAAAAGACTTCGATACCTGGGCAATCCATACTGAGCCGTTAAAGAACTTCATTAAAGACCAAAATCATTCAAGTGTACAACCATGGCATGTGTTACTGATCTGAACAATGAATCACTGGTAGAATTTGCTGCTGAGGAACATGGATTTAAAGAGCTACTTAGTGAAGTCATGAAAATGAATTACGGTGCATTTCAAAACTATGTTATCGCTTGAACTGAGGATCAGAAAGCTTGTTTGAATTGATGTATTTCATCCGCAGATTAGGCGCGAATGCTAAGAAATCTGGAGTTCGAATATTAACCAAAAAGAAGATCATTTTTTGATTTATGCGAGAGATCTATTCTATTTTTATATTTATAAGGCTAAACTTGCCTTCAATTTAATACTGGTATGTACCACTTAATTTTAGGGCGTGTCTTCAATATTAAATGTATTTAAAAATACTGTTTGCATGTTCGCCTAAACGATGATTTTCCATTATTAGATAATGATCTAGCTCAGGAATAGTGATGATGACCATAATTACCAATGATTTAGGTCATGGTATGGGCAATGCCTGGGAAAATAAAGACTGGGCACATATTTCTGATCCAGAATTACAAAGCCTGCAGCAGCAATATTCCTGTTTACAAGGTCATTTTGAGATTTTGTGGTATAGTCCCCGGCCATTTTCATCTGCGGCTCTGGTCAAGGTGGAGCAGGATTTTGTGATCAGGGATGAAGCAGTCGCGCATCAGTATTTGATTAAGCGCAGCCATTGTTCCTTTCGTCGTGCCCGCGATATTTTACAGGAGCATGCTGTTCTTCAGCATTTAGCTAGCAAAGAAGTTCCTGTTGCAGCATTGATTAGCTCAAATCAAGGTTTGACTGCTTTAGAGCTAGGTGACTGGACCTATGAAGTCTATGCAAAAGCAGTCGGCTTAGATCTGTATGCAGATCAGCAATCCTGGAAACCTTTTTTCTATGCTGAACATGCTGCGAAAGCGGGGCAATTACTGGCAAGGTTACATATGGCCATGCAGGATTTTCCTGAGCAGCAAGGCCGATCAGCATCTTATTTATTGTCCAATCAGCAGCTTTTAGACAGTGAAAATATCGTTACAGCCATTCAACGGCGCATTGTAAACAGTCCAGAATTAAGCCGTTATTTTGCCGACAAAAATTTAGATCCTTACTTTTTAGATCGAATCTTACAGGTTCACCAGCGTATTCAGCCTGTATTGCAACAGGCAAGCAAAATTTGGACCCATAACGATTTACACGCTTCTAATCTGTTTTGGTCAGCGCCGGATGCCAAAGCTGAAATTACTGCCGTAATTGATTTTGGTTTATCTGACCGAAACTCTGCACTTTATGATCTGGCTGTGACGATTGAACGTAATTTTATTGATTGGTTGGAATTAGAGCAGAGCCCACATATTCAGATTGATGAAGCTGGTTTAACCGCCTTTCTACATGCTTATTTTTCTGAAGTACATCCACAAGAAGATTTTAGTATTTTGCCAGAACTACTGAAAATCGTGCATCTGGATTTCGCTTTTTCAGAGCTTGAGTATTTTGTGGGTATTACCCACAACCTAAACCATGCAGATGCGGCTTATTACGACTGGATTATCGGTCATGTGGACTGGTTCTTTGGCGAACAAGGTCAACAATTTACCCAGACTTTAACTCGGCTCATTCAACATGAATTGCAAGCTTCTCAATGCTCTCTCTAAACCCAGCATCATCACCCATTTCAAAGACATAAGGTTTCGTATGAACACTCGTCAACTCAAACAGAATGTATTAACCCGATCTTTAAATATGATCATTCTGTCGCAGCTGTGTTTAATCCCGCTGACTTATGCTGAAGACGCTGTGCAACAGCTTGACACGATTGTTATAACAGCCGATCAAAGTATCCCTTACACGAGTACCAAAGTGAATATTGAAGGTTTTGGTACGGAGAATTTGCAAAAAATACCTGCATCAGTTTCTATCTTGACTGCCGATCTCATCGCTGAACAACATGCCCGTGTGCTGAGCGATGTTGTAAAAAATGATGCAGCCATCGGTGAGGGCTATGCTGCAATTGGCTATTATCCAAACTTTGTCTCGCGTGGCTTTGCACTCGATTTGGCATCAAGCTACCTCATTAATGGCAATGTGATTCGTGGTGAACAAAATGTTGCACTTGAAAACAAAGAACGTGTGGAAATTTTAAAAGGCATTTCCGCGATTCAAAGTGGTATGTCGACCCCGGGTGGTGTGGTCAATTATGTCACCAAGCGACCTAAAGATATCCAGGCCCTGACATTCTCTGCTGATCAACATGGACAGTTTTCAGTGGCAACTGATCTAGGTGGTTTTTGGGGTGATGAGCAACAATTCGGATATCGCATCAATCTGGTGAATGAACAGATTGAGTCTTATGTCGATCATGTGGATGGTGAACGCTATTTAGCGGCATTGGCCTTAGATTGGAAAACATCTGAGCAATCTAAATTGGAATTTGATCTTGAAGCACAGCGTTCCGAACAAAGATCAGTGCCAGGCTATCAATTACTCGATGGCAAAGTCCCAGAAAATGTGAAATGGGATCGATTGCTGGGTTACCAGACTTGGGGCAAACCGGTCACGATCGATAGTCTGAATAGCAGTTTAAAATATAGCTATGCTTTGAATAGTGACTGGAACCTGGGACTCGTTGCAGCACACAGTAAATCCAGAGTTGATGACTATTCAAGCTTTGCTTATGGTTATTATCGGGAAGGCTGTCTGGAAGCGTATTCCTGTAACACGTTTGGTAAAGCTGGCGAGTATGATATTTACGATTATCAGAATCCAGATGAAACCTTTAAAACCAATCAATTTAAAGTCAAATTGGATGGGGTGATTGATACCAATTGGGTACAACATCACCTTAACTTTGATTTGACTTACACCGATAAATCTAGAAATCGTTACAACGGTATAAACCAGTACATAAATTCAGAAGACTATGTTGGTAATATTTACCAAGATACCTACGACAGGATCCCAGAAGAAGGAAATCTAGGTCCTTATTTTAAAGCTTTAGACAGTAAACAAACTGCATTGACGTTTATTGATCGTATTGAATGGAATGAACATTGGACCACTTTGATTGGCGGAAAATGGATCGAGCTGGATGAACAAGCATATGATGCAGATCGGGTAAAAGTCCGCGATACTGATTTAGGCAAATTTTTACCGCAATTTGCGATCAGCTATAGCCCCTTGGAATCGACTACCGTCTATGCCTCGTATGCTAAAGGCCTGTCAGATGGAAAAACAGCGCCTTGGTTTGCAGAGAATGCGGCTGAAACTCTAGCACCGATCTATTCAGAGCAATATGAAATTGGTTTCAAACAACAGATCCATGATTTCCTGTTGACTGCAGCCGTTTTTGATTTACGTCAGGACAATCAATATAGCAAGCCGATTTCAGGACTTCGCTATTTTATTGCGGAAGGCGAACAGCATAGTCAGGGCCTGGAATTAGGACTGAATGGT
Source organism: Acinetobacter sp. L-24 (assembly GCF_056857555.1). The sequence goes on from NZ_JBSXNI010000025.1 coordinate 13,952, forward strand.
GCATTAACCGACCATCTGGCCTTAACTTCATCTTTAGCCTTGACCAAAGCCCGTTTAGAAAATGTGGAAGCGGTTGAATATGGTAATCATCAGGCGCAAAACGTGCCAAAAGCTCGTTTCGCAACACATCTTCGCTATAACGTACCGAGCATTGCAGGTTTCACTGTTCTGGCAGGTGGTCAATACCGTTCCAGCAAATATGCCAACAAAGAGGGTGCTGCGAAAGTTGCAGGTTATAGTGTGGTTGATTTAGGCGCTGCTTATCAATTTAAGCTAAATACGACCGATGCATTGCTGCGCTTGAATATTAATAATCTGTTTAACAAGAAATACTGGCGTGATGCAGGTGAATTTTTGGGTGACGATTATTTATTCTTGGGTTCGCCACGTACAGCAACCTTTTCATTCAATCTGAACTTCTAAATTGGCTGCTTAATCAGGTTATATTGCTATGGAAAATATAGAAATTGCAGCGTTCATTTTAAACGTTTTAGGTGTCTGGTTGACCTCCAAACAATATAAAGTCTGCTGGTTGGTGAATATTGTCGCTGTATTTTTATATATGATTATTTTTTATCGCGTCAATTTATTTGCAGACGCAGCATTACAAGCCGTATTTATCTTGATGCAACTGTATGGCTGGTATAGCTGGTCAAAGAAAAATCATGACCAGGCTATCACCGTGCAGATTGGCTATTTGAATAAAAAAATCTGGGTATATAGCCTGATTGTGGGTATTGTCGCCGGTCTGGTGATTGGCGCCTTATTTGCTCATTTCACCACAGCATCACTCCCTTGGTTGGATTCCATGTTGGCCTCTTTTAGCTTGGTGGCAAGTTATTGGGCGGCCAAAAAATATATTGAAAGCTGGGGATTATGGTGTGTTCTAGATGTGATTTATGTCGGTATGTACACCCATAAATCATTGTATTTAACAGCCGTACTCTATTTTCTCTTTATTCTTCTGGCACTCAATGGCTGGAGAATGTGGCGAAATCTTTATAGAGTGAAATTATCTTGAAATGACACTATTGCAAATAGAAATTTGAGGTGATGCTCTTTCCTTTAAAAAAAGTATTTATAGACTAAAAACTTTATTTGAATTGGCCGCAGCTTGAAGATGTTGCTGATATTTTGTGAAAGCTAGCTACCATACATTCAAAGCGAACCGAAGTTCGCTTTGAATGTATTTCACTTCTTAAAAGAACCCGGCTGGTTTGGTCGAATAGCTGACTAGCAAGTTTTTAGTCTGCTGATAATGATCCAGCATCATTCTATGATTCTCACGCCCAATCCCTGATTTTTTATAACCACCGAAAGCCGCATGGGCAGGGTAGATGTGATAACAGTTAGTCCAGACCCGACCTGCCTGAATAGCACGGCCTGCACGGTAAGATGTATGCGCTGAGCGTGACCAGACACCGGCACCAAGTCCATAAATCGTATCATTGGCGATCTTGATCGCATCATCGAAGTCTTTGAAGGTGGTCACAGCCAGTACAGGCCCGAAGATTTCTTCCTGGAAGGTCTTCATGTCATTAGTGCCTTTAAAGATGGTTGGTTCAATATAGAAACCTTGACCCACTTCCTGACGTGCTTCACCACCGGTCAGGATCTGTGCGCCTTCTTCACGTCCAGTGGCAATACAACCCAGAATCTTGTCCTGCTGTTCCTGTGAGGCTTGCGCACCAATCATGGTGTCGGTATCTAACGGATGACCGGTTTTAATGCGTTGTACCCGTTCTACTGCACGCGCTAAAAACTCATCGGCAATACTTTCCTGTACCAAGGCCCGGGAAGGGCAGGTACAGATTTCACCCTGGTTCAGGGCAAACATGGCAAAGCCTTCCAGAGCTTTGTCCAGATAATCGTCTTCCTGATCCATAATGTCGGCAAAGAACAAGTTTGGTGATTTACCGCCAAGTTCCAGCGTCACCGGAATAATATTTTCAGTCGCATATTGCATGATCATCTGACCCACGGCGGTTGAACCGGTAAAGGCAATCTTGGCAATGCGTGGATTGGTCGCCAGTGGACGGCCGACTTCGACCCCATAGCCATTGACGATATTTAATACGCCCGGCGGCAAAATGTCCTGAATCAGTTCAGCGAGCACCAGAATACTGACCGGGGTCTGTTCTGCAGGTTTCAGCACAATACAGTTGCCTGCAGCCAAGGCTGGCGCGAGTTTCCAGGCGGCCATCAGAATCGGGAAGTTCCAGGGAATGATTTGTCCGACTACACCAAGCGGTTCATGAAAATGGTAGGCGATAGTATCTTCATCAATTTCGGAAATGCCACCTTCCTGAGCCCGGATACAGCCGGCAAAATAACGGAAATGGTCAATGGCCAGTGGAATATCGGCAGCCAGCGTTTCACGGATCGGTTTTCCATTGTCCCAGGTTTCTGCTACAGCCAACATTTCCAGATTTTGTTCCAGACGGTCGGCAATTTTCAACAGAATATTGGAGCGGGTGGTCGGCGATGACCGGTTCCATTGTTCTTTGGCTTTGTGCGCTGCATCCAGGGCTAATTCAATGTCTTCTACAGAAGAACGCGGAACCTTGGTAAAGACTTTGCCATCTACCGGAGAGATGTTGTCAAAGTATTCACCTTTGACCGGAGTGACCCATTCGCCACCAATGAAATTATCGTATTGTGCTTTAAAATGAACTTTTGAATCAGGTTGATTAGGATCGACGTAACGCATATGTATTTCCTTTGCTTATTTTCGTGTGACCAAACTGCTTCTACAGCTTTGGTATAAGGTACTTATGTACGCTATTTGATTAACATAACTGGTATAAGGTTGGAGAAAGGTTGGAGTGAAGCAGGTTTACACTCTTTTCGATCTGTCTTAAAAGAATAAAGATTACAATGGATGTAAATCATGAATTGTTGTGAGAATAAGGAATGATGACAAAACAAAATTTGGCGCAAAAAAGGCACAATATCGATCAGCTTCGGCAAAGTAGCAGTTTATCTCCCCTGCATGCAGAACAGCTGGGACAGAGTATTGCCAGCTCTTGGCAGCGCTCATCCTCGGCTGAAATCCCTAAGAATCGTTTAGCAGCACCGCTGACAGATATAAAAAAGACCACTTCTTCTTTAACTTTAGCCTATGCTCTACGCCATTGTGCACAAGACTTGAAACATATTGCAGAGCAGTCATCGATGGTGTTGGCAGTCGGTGATATAGGCAGCACCATCATCTGGACAGCGTCCAGCCCGCAAATGCAAAGTGCCGCAGAAAGTGTACATTTTATTGAAGGTGGACAATGGCGCGAAGAGCTAGTCGGAACCAATGCATTGGCATTATCCTTAAAAACTCAACAATCCAGCTGTGTCTTTTCCAGTGAACATTACATGTCCTCCATTCATGATTGGGTTTGTTACGCTGCTCCGATTATTGATCCCTATTCAAAACAGGTCTTAGGTGTCATTGATCTGTCAACTACCTGGCCAAAGCATAACAGTTTAGCACTACTAGCTGCGGAGCGCTGTGCTACGATCATCCAGTCGGCTCTACTAGAATGCCAGAAGCAGCGCCTGTTTATTCGGGCTTTTTCAGTACCTCAAGTGCTGTTTAATGGCAAGGTGCTGGTTCTGACCCCTCGACAGATTGAAATTCTAGCCATTCTGGCCTTATGTCCGCAGGGCCTGAGTCTAGATACCTTGCATCAGGCCTTATATGGCGAACGCAAGGTCAGTATGGGGACTTTAAAAGCAGAAATGTCACAATTACGCGATTTATTAGGTGGTATGCTGGGTTCCAGACCCTATCGTTTATTGGCGCATGTAGAGGCTGATTTTTTAATGACAGAGCAATCTTTAGATGCTGGGTATATCGATTCAGCCTTGAAATTATGTACCGGCGTATTTCTGGCCAAAACAGAAAGTCCATTTCTATGCGCCTGGAGAGATTGTCTGGAATCACGCCTGAGCGATGCCATTTTCAAGGCTAATGAAACCGATGTCCTGCTGAAACATGTGGCACATTTTCCTGAAGCGATTGATGCTGTAGAACGCCTGATTGAACTGATGCCCAAAAACCATCCCGTTCATCAGACTCTGTTAAAATATAAAAATCTTTAAAGCTGATGTAACTGTCGGTACAAAGCTAAACAGTTAAAATAGGAAAATTCTGGAATATTAAGTATTATCCTTGCTTACTGTGGGTTTACTTATTAATTTAGACTGAACCTGATCCTAAAATTTTTATCAGTGGCTACCCAGTTTGCCTAGCTGCTTGATGGGATGCTCTTCATTAACATCAGCTACGCTCACCTTCATGTCATTTGAAGGACGCGCAGTTTATTCCTCAGGGATCAAATATAATCGTAAGATAATACGCTATAAAATTTTATTTGTGGCTGGAACGGGCTAAAAAAAATCTTGGCATTTTTCTACCATGGGATTAATGACGATATTCATAATGAAAGGGGCTTGATAAAAAAGAAACACCCCCCCCGTTTTTATCCTCTTATGAAGGCAAAAGGATCAGCCAGGAACAGGAAAATGCATGTCTGCTCTTGGCACACTTCCTCAGGAAGTGAAACAGGGGCTGTTAAAAATGTAAGTCAGATACTTGGAGAGAATACTTACATTGAGGTACTACATCGCCGCTTTAAAAATATCTACCACTTGGGCATGGTTGGCTTTACGTGGATTGGTCAACATGCAGGCATCTTTTTGTGCATTTTCCGCCATGATGGCCAAGTCAGCTTCTTTTACATTCAATTCCGTCAGCCCAGATGGAATACCAATTGAAGCCGAAAGCTGACGAATGGCGCCAATCGCTTCATAAGCTGCTCCAGTTACGGTTAAACCTTCTGTATTCACCCCCATCAATTGGGCAATTTTGGCATAACGTTCAGGACAAGCAATCAGGTTAAATTCACAAACATGGGGGAGCAGAATTGCATTACAAACACCATGCGGCAAGTTGTAGAAGCCTCCGAGCTGATGTGCCATCGCATGCACATATCCTAAAGAGGCGTTGTTAAAGGCCATTCCGGCAAGATATTGGGCATAGCTCATGGCATCCCGTGCTTCCAGATTATCCCCATTCGCCACTGCCAGGCTAAGCCATTCGCTGATCATGGTAATCGCCTTTTCTGCACAGGCATCAGTGATTGGATTTGCTGCCGTAGACACATAAGCTTCTACTGCATGCGTCAAGGCATCCATACCTGTTGCCGCAGTCAGCCCTGCAGGTTTGGCCAACATAAGTTTAGGGTCATCAATCGCAATGAGTGGTGTACAACGCCAATCTACAATCGCCATTTTCACATGGGTATCGGTATTGGTAATGATACAGAAACGTGTCATCTCCGAAGCTGTCCCTGCCGTGGTATTGATTGCAATCAGTGGTGTCATCGGGACGGTACTTTTATCAATCCCTTCATAATCACGGATATGTCCGCCACCTGCAGTGACTAGACCAATGCCTTTGGCACAGTCATGTGATGAACCCCCACCTAACGATACAATAAAATCACAGGCATTTTCATTATAAGCTGTAACTCCATGATGCACGTTAATATCAGTTGGATTGGGTTCCGCGCCTGGGAAAATATAACTGTCAACACCCGCCTCTTTCAAATAATTTGCAATATCATCTGCAACACCAAATTTAAACAGCCCCGCATCAGTTACAATCAGCGCTTTCTTGGCACCTAAATTTTGTGCTTTTATCCCGATTTCTTTAGCACAGCCCGGACCAAAAAGTGAAACACAGGGAATATAAAAACCGTTAGTTTGATCTGAAATATTTTTAAAAGCCATGGCGTGATTCCTTCTACCATTAATTGATTATTTTATCGGTGACCCTCACCGTAATATAAGTATTGGATGAAGTGAAAAAGAATCCTACCTACCAAATACCTACCAATTTAAATTTCTGATTCTAGCCAAAATAATGAATCTGAAATATTTAAAAGTAGGTTGGCAAGGTTTAGCAGATACTGGGTAGATTGGTTCAATAGAGGGCATGTAAGTAGCGCACTAGGCTGTTTACTACTTTCTGATTTTAAATAAATACTAAAATGCTTTATTCATTTTTAAGATAAAGATAAACAGTACAGGGCTTAGAAATACCCATAAAGCCACAAAGCTAATACTGGAGCTAAACTGGGTACGTAATAAAAACATCGCGACGAATAAGAAAATACCCGCAGTGAATTTAGTGTGCGTAGGAAAATTAGCTAAAAAAGCGTAACGAGATTTTCGGGTTTTTAGGATCTGCTTTGCACTTACCGCATAAAAACCAAAACAGCTCAGCCAAAGCAGACCGATCACTGCAATCCATATCATGTGGAAGACTCCTGCTGCGCAGATTTTAGTTTGGCGTGAATTTTATTGACCGCCTTTTGCTGAATAGGGGTAATTTTCTGGTGTAACAATAGGGCGAGAAGTGCCAAGTTCCACAGCATCAGATCGATTCGCAGAAATGGCCAGTAAGTTGTAAAAGAATCAATATAATCATGGAAAATGAGATAATAAATATTGATCAGCGGCAGCATAAAAGCAGTACCAATCAGGATTTTAAGCTGAATTTTCCATAAATATTGCTGCGGTGTTAAACATGCCAGAATGAAACTGCCGAGCCAAATACTGAAAAAACTATAAATCTCATAATTTGGTGCACCTACAGGGATGCTGATAAAACGATTCGCATAGAGATAAGCCAGCATGGCAATCGGCAAGCCAAGTATCATGGTGATATTCAAGCGGTTCACCAAATAATGTCCGAGATGAAACCGCGCTGATTTTTTCTGAATCTGGCGTTTCAGACTCCACAGCAGCAGACCGGAGGCAATCATGGCGCAGCCCAATATGCCAGAGAAAAACAATCCTAAACGTAAAGCAGGTTCAGCAAAACGTGCCATATGCAAACCATACATGCCGGCATTGAGTGTGGCAATTGCACTTTCATTGCGTGTATTTTCAAGCAATTTTCCGGTAGCAGCATTTAAAATGAGCTGTGCCTGATTTCGGGTAATGGAATGATCTTTGAGCTGTGTTAAGGTTATGTGTGCCAGCTGGGTATTGGGCTGCTTGACCGTGATATTGTCAAATTCCGCATGTCCCCAGTGTTGCTGCGCCGTGCTAATAAAATGTTGAATTGGCAGCATCTCGGTTTTCACCGGAACCACAGAGTTGGCCAATACATTGACTGTGCGAATTTCTTCAAAATACTGAAAGGGATTGTCTGGATAGAGTTTTTTCATGCCGGAAGGCAGTACGATATAAAAGAAAATCGCCAGCCCGGTAAATGTCATGGTCAAAAAGAACGGCAGGGCAATCACTGAACTAACATTATGAAAATCCAGATAGGAGCGCTGCCCCTTAAATGCTCTTAAGGTAAAAAAGTCTGTCAGGATTTTTTTATGGGTAATGATTCCTGAAATCAGAGTCAATAACATGATAAAGGCAGCAATCGTCACAATCAGCCGACCAATGGTGTAGGGCATACCATAGAGCTGAAAATGAAAATTATAGAAAAAATCTCCCCCTTGGGTGGCCGAGAGGTTTAATTCTTTTCCTGTCGAAGCATCCAGGGTTTTGACTTCATAGCCACCATCCGCTTTTTGCCAGTAGACTTTATTCACAGGTGAATCTTGATTGGCGACTCCGATATACCAGTTTTGGGCGTCCGGTGCATGCTGCTGTAAATAGCTGTAAGCAGATTTTAAGGCAGTTTCCTGATTGACTTGTATTGAGGCAAATTCAGGCTGCATCCATATACTGATTTCATGCCGGTAATAGGTGACCGCGCCTGTTAAAAAGATCGCGAAGAGCAGCCAGCCAAAACTTAAACCTAACCATGAATGTAGCCATGCCATGGATTGACGGACAGATTTATGCATGGTTTAACCTATGAAGCGGGAGATGGTAAATAAGCTAAGGAAAGGAAGCAGGCTATAGACCGAAAGCTTTTTTAAACTCTGGATAGAGAAGATGCCAATCACAAAACAGACATAAAAAATCAGGGCAATAACGGCGGCCAAATAGACGGATTCTGCTTTGGGCAGAAAAGCCTGTAGAAAGTAAGCCAGATCGAGTGCGATCAAATAACTGCACAAGTAGCCCATCCCAAAGCTCATGCCTAAGCGATAGAAAATGGCGAGTGGCTGCACTACAACAGACATCATATTTGGCCTTGAATAAATCTATACTGATGAAAATCTAAAAACTTAATAAACAAAACTTAAAGTCGTGACCAGATACTGTTTTTTATAGGCCTGCTGATTCAATTTTCCGGCCTTGTCTGCTTCTTTGCCAACTTCAATGACATATTGACCTTTCCATGGCGTGGCGATCGTAATCTGGCCTTGGCCGTTGGTGGTGTATTTTTTTAGCCAGAATTGCGGGGAAAAGACAGTGACTTCAACATCCGCAGCAGCTTTACCCTGATACAGTACCGTAAATGTATTGCTGTTGATCTGGGTCGGGACAATATCCAGTTCGGACTCTGCTTTCAAGTTTTGTCTGCCGGATTTGGCATGATAGCTCAGCAATGATTCTCCATAGATCAATTCATGAGTGAGCTGGACATCGGTCTGGCCTTGGGTTGCATAGAGCAAATGATCCTGTTGCATTTGAGGACTAAATGTTTTTTTGGCCTGAACGGCCTTTGCCTGATTGAAAGACTTGAGGGCACCTTGCTGCGTTTCTTTGAGCTGTTCACTATATTCACCAAAGAACGCATGAGTCTGCTGATTTGTGCCACGTTCTAGCCAAAGCATATGCGCCTGAGCTGAAAGTGTCATAGACAGTCCAAGGGTCAAAGCGATCATTTTTTTCATTTGTTTTACCTATTTTTGTGTATGTAGTGATGATTTAGCCCTGAACATGTCATTAAGGCTAAGCTTGAAAATCAGTATTTAAATTTCACGGCAACGCTGTAATTCGCTGGTGCACCATAAAAACCTTGCTGATTGGGGAAATTGAACAGATATTTTTCATTGGTCAGGTTATTACCATTGGCTTGCAAGGTCATATGCTCATTCAGCTCATAGCTGGCCATTAAGTTCACGAGCGCATAAGCATCCTGCTCAATGATTCCAGCTTTCTGGGTAATCACTCCATTGGCGGTTGCTTCAGGCACATCTAGATAGGTCTGATCTTGCCACTGCACACCAAGGCCCAGTTTCAGTTTTGGAAGTTGCGGCACCTGATAGGTAGTTAAAAGATTAAAAGACTGGGTTGGATTGAAGGTACGCGCATCACCGCCATTGATCAGATCTTTCAGGCTAAACTGGGTATAACCAAAGCTTAAGTTTAAATGGTCGCTCAGTTGTCCCGCCAAGCCGAACTCGTAGCCTTGGGAACGCAAGTCACTAACCTGAGTCTTGCGTAAAGTCGGAATACCATCAGAATCACGAAGCGGATAATTACTTTGCTCCGTTCTAAACACGGCCATGGTGGCGGTAAGCTTGTCATCTAGCCAAGAACCTTTGACTCCGACTTCATAGCTTTCACCTTCGATCGGCTTGTTAATGCTGCCATCATCTGCTTTGGTGGTTTGCGGACGGAAAATCGAGGTATAACTCAGGTAACCTGTATATTCAGGGCTAAAGTTATAGCTCAAACCGGCATAGGGTAAAACTTTATCTTCATCATAAATGGTGTCGGTCCCATAACTGCTACCACTGCTTTCAGCCTGAACATAGTTCGCACCTAAAAGCAGTTTCAGATCATCATTCAGATGCAGTCGGGTCGCAGCATAAAGGCTCTGGTTCTTCTGCCGGATATGCATTTCACCACTGGTTTTCGACATGTCCCAGCTTGGTTCTTCGGGTGTAAAGCTGGCTAAATCTGTGGTCAGCGGATTCACAAAGCTGCCAGCATAACCCAATTCATCCAGACGATTTTTGGCCCAGACATAGCCCAATGAGGCTTCATGGCGTTGTCCCCAAAGCGGATAGGTGCCGCTAAAACTCAGGCTGGCTTGTTGTTCTTTATTGTCATCAATATACATGCCTGGGTAGAGGAAGATGCCTGAAGTGCCATTTGCACCGGGATTGCCCAATAGGAACAAGAGTTTTGAATCCCGCTGAGTCTGTTTTTCATCATAAGTTAGTTTGGCTGTCCAGTCGCCACCCAGTTTTTGTTCAAGCTCGGCAAAGTAACTTTTAATATTGCTATCCCAATGGGCCCAGTTCGGACTGTAATTATAATTCTGTGAGTAACTGAGCTGCTCACCTTCGGTATTGATCAGCGGATTAGAACCCCAATTCACACCATTCGGCTTATGATTGGTTTCGGTATAGCCAGCAGTCAATAGAGTTGTGTCAGTAATATCTGCCTCCACAACAGCACCTATGCCGTTTTTTTCCAGTTCATAACGATCCAGATAACTGTCGCCTGTTTGTTGATAGCCAAATACACGACCTCTGACTTTTCCATCTTGGGTGAGAGGAGAGGATACATCTACTTCATAGCGCTGCGTATTCCATGAGCCATAACTGGCATTAAAGGCTGTTTGAAGGTCGGATGTCGGGCGTTTGCGAATCATATTAATAGTTGCGCCGGGATCGCCAATTCCATTATTTAAGGCATTCGCGCCTTTGACCACTTCGATACGGTCAAACAAAAAACTGTCTGGATTATCATTATTATAATTATAGCCTTCGAGTGGAATACCAACGCCATCGACTAAAACATTTGAAATCTCGAAACCTCGGGCAAGGTAGGAGGTCCGTTCCGTTTCCTGATTGCTGACGATAATGCCAGGGGTATTGCGCAGTACGTCCCGGGTATTATCCAAGGCAAAGTCATCCAGTTGCTGGCGGGTAAGGACATTGACTGTTTGCGGCGTTTCCTTGAGTGGAATATTCAGTTTTGAAGCGGTTGACGAGTTTTGGATGATATAGGCTTTACTCTGTTCAGAGCTGAGCTCACTCTGTTCTGATTCCGCTGTAACGGTAATCGTCGGTAATTGCTGAGTATCATCGGCAAAACTTTGCTGGGACACTAAAATTGCAAGACTAAGAAGAGAAAGCTTAAATGATGGAGGAACGGTATAAAACATTTTAGTTAATGTAAATGATAATAATTATCAGTAATATTATTGTTTAATATCTCTTAAAGCAATCTCAATATAATAGGAAATCCAAATGAAAAATGAGTTAATGATAGGTAAATCTACAAATAAATGTTTAATGTAAGGAGTAGGGAACAATAAAATATCACTGTTAAAAAAAGATGTTATTACCTTACTTTTGTGCTCCTGAACCAATTTGTTTATATACTGCACTATAAATTTTCAAATCCTCAATCTGGAGTGACTTTGTTGCATAAAGGCTTCAGAGATAGATCTTTTCTAAGTTACTCGAATTCAAGTGACAACTTGGGTATGAGGTCGACCTAATTCCGTTAATTTATCGCCTAATAATTTAATGCAATACATTTTGGTTTTGACCAAACTTCGCCGATGATCGCCTGACCATTTCTTCCATAGTGTCCTGCCTAAACATTTAACGGTTCGAAGTAATTCATTTCGCTCTTGCGAATGAACTTTTGTAGTTTTCTAAGGCTTTGCATTTTTTCTGGAGGGAACTACCGCATATGCTTACCGGTCTGCAATGACTTGACGGCATTGCTTGGTGTTATAAGCCTCGTCTGTATAAACTGAATCAATCTGTTCATCCAACGGAATTTGATCAAGTAACTCCCCAAGGATTCGTGAATCACTCACATTATTCGTTGTGAGCTGAACTGCTCGTATTTGAAGAGTTTTAGCATCTATAGTGGGTATTGGTATGTTGAATGTAGTTCGGAAATTCTGTAATCGAGCCATGGCTTTGTAATAGGGTGGCCAGTGACATCACATATTTGTAGGCATTCAAGGCAGTTTCAGCTCGTAGTCCGCTCAGCATATTTTGTGCATCGATGACCTGTGTGGCGGTGCCCATATCTTCTTTAAAAGACAATTCTTGGATGCGTAAATTTTCCTGTGCGGCTTTCAAGTTTTGTGCCAGAAGTGCATCATTTTGCTGTGCACTGAGTGCTTCGCTATAAGATTTATAAATCAGATTTTCAATTTCTTGCTGGGTGCGTGCAGTGAGTAATTCTGTAGCAGAGCGTTTGAGTTCGGCAGCCTGAATATTCTTGTTTTTATCGATCCCGGAAAACAGGTTATAGCGTGCGGCAACTCCGACAATCCAGTTTTCATTTTGATCCAGACTATATTCGCCAAAAGCAAAAAACATTCGGTTTTTTTGCCGCTTGCTGGGCTTTCACATTGGCTTGAGCCAATTGGGTATGCATGAATTAGCTCTACATGCTTTACATGTGGCACTGATGAAAGGCCAAGGTACACAATATTTATGGATTGATTCAACAACTCTGCCAATTTGTAAAAATCAACGTATTTAGCGTCATAAATCATTAATCCAAATTGCATCACATGGTAGAAGCTCAATGGGCTGGTTTTATGGCTGTAAATTACGTATTGCGATGAATCAATTTGGTGAAATTGCCTGTTCTGCTTTATCGAATGGACATGTTGCTAATATAAAAATGGTTGAGCAATTGGTTGCTGGTATAGAAGCAAAACTTTACGGGGATCGAGGTTACATCAGCCAAGAATTAAAAATTAGATTGAAAGATCAAGGTATTGATTTAATTACTTATCATCGGAAGAATATACAGGCTATTCAACTTTGTGCATCAGATGAATATCACCTAAGACAACGCAATAAGATAGAAACATTATTCAGTTTATTGAAGGGGCAATACAATTTAGTGACGAGTAAAGCACGTAGTCTTCATGGGTTTCTGAGTGGAATTTACGCCTCACTATGTGCATATCAACTCACTCATCAAAATAAGCCAACAATTCAAATTAAGGAATCATCGGCTTAAGCAGGATTCGAGTTAAATAAGCTTTCAAAATAGCTTGATACACTAAAGCTATTTTAAGCAGGCAATGAATATGAAAGAAAACGCTAAAGAAAAATAAAAAAAACAGCGTATGATTTACTCAATGGAATTTTAGATGATGCAGACAAGATGATCCGTAATGATTGGTCACGTGCCGAAATACAAGAAATTTATGACTTGCCTTTAATGGATTTACTGTTTCAGGCACAGCAAATTCATCGCCAAAACTTTGAACCGAATACTGTTCAGGTCAGTACTCTGCTTTCAATTAAAACGGGCCGTTGTCCGGAAGATTGTAAATACTGTTCGCAATCTGCACATTATGATACTGATCTGGAAATTGAAAAACGCGTAGAAGTACAAAAGGCGATTGCTGAAGCCAAACAGGCCAAAGCTTCCGGTTCGACCCGTTTCTGCATGGGCGCAGCATGGCGTAACCCGCATGAACGCGATATGCCGTATGTGCTGGAACTGGTGCAGGAAGTCAAGAAACTGGGCATGGAAACCTGTATGACCCTAGGGATGCTGAATGCCTCACAAGCGGAACGTCTGAAAGATGCAGGGCTAGATTATTACAACCACAACCTTGATACCTCACGTGAATATTATGCCAATGTCATCAGTACACGTAGCTTTGATGACCGCTTAAATACGCTTGATCATGTGCGTAATGCCGGAATTAATGTCTGTAGTGGCGGTATTGTCGGCTTGGGCGAAGGCGTACAAGACCGAGTCGGTTTGTTATTTGAACTAGCGACTATGCCGATTCACCCGGGTTCGGTGCCCATAAATATGCTGGTTCCTATTGAAGGCACACCACTGGCCGATGTTGAAAAACTGGATGTGATTGACTGGATTCGTACTATTGCGGTAGCACGGATTATTATGCCGAAGAGTTATATCCGCTTGTCGGCAGGTCGTGAATCTCTCTCTGACTCTGATCAGGCACTGGCATTTATGGCTGGAGCTAACTCATTATTTTCAGGTGATAAATTGCTTACTGCCCCGAACAGTGGTGAAGGTAAAGACAAAGCCTTGTTTGCTAAATTAGGCTTAAAAGCTGAAGCTGCCAAGAAAACAGCTAAAGAATTGGCTGTAGATGCGATGCAACCTGCTTAATTAATCGTGTAACAAACAGGGATCATTTCAACTTGAATTGGTCCCTTTTTTATTGGAACAGACAAAATGAAGATACTGATGATTACGGGTTGGGGGCTAGGAACAGCGGTCTTAACCCCGTTTGTAGAACAGTTGCGGCAGCAGCATCAAGTTAAAGTATGGGATATTTTCGATCCTAACGTAAAAAGTCTTTTGGCCGAAAAAGTCAGGCAGGCGAGTTCGTTTGATGTCTTGATGGGGTGGTCTTTGGGTGGACAGTTGGCACTTTTGCTGGCTAATGAAATCCAGCAACAACTGAAAATTGCCAAGCCAGTGATTTGCTGTATGTCAAATCCCTGTTTCGTGGCCAATGAAGCATGGCCACAGGCGATGCCAGTTGAACAATATACACAATTTAAATCCTCCATACTGGCTGATCCAAAACGCGGGATGCAGCGCTTCTGTACCTTGGTCACTTTAGCTGGCGCAGCAGCGCGTGAACGTGCAAAATTATTGCACCAACAGTTAAATAGTATTGATTTAAACTATCAGGTTAAGCATCTTTATCTGTTGCAGCAATTAAATCTAGTGGATATCTTAAAAAATCATTCAGTCAAGATGCTATTTATATTTTCCGAGAATGATATGTTGGTTCCTTACAAAGTTAGTCAAGAATCTGTATTTTTAACAACCCAAAATCTGAATTTGGTAAAAATACAGGGCACGCACGATGCCATCCTTTTTGATGCCAAGTTACTCGTTGAGCCAATTTTAAAATTTTTAGCCGATCTGGCTTAAGCAAAAAGAGATTGGTAGCTCTTGACGTTTCATTTTCAGATTTAACGCGCTAAGATCAGTTTTAGTTTTAATAATTGGGGTAAATTCTGTGCAGGACGCTTTTGATCAACAGCATATTTGGCATCCTTATACCTCCATGACACAACCCTTGCCATGTTACAAAGTTAAAGCTGCAAATGGTGCAGTCATTGAACTTGAAGATGGTACCGAGCTGATTGATGGCATGTCGTCCTGGTGGTGCACAATTCACGGTTATAATCATTCTGAACTCAATCAGGCCGTAACAAAACAATTAGAGTCGATGTCACATATCATGTTTGGTGGTTTGACTCATCAGCCTGCGATTGATGTGTCTAAACTGCTACTTGAGATCACGGCGCCTGAACTGGATAAAATTTTCTTTGCCGATTCCGGCTCGGTCGCGGTTGAGGTGGCGTTGAAAATGGCTGTGCAATATTGGAATGCACGTCAGCAACCACAAAAAACTAACTTTGTTACCACACGCTCTGGCTATCATGGCGACACCTGGAATGCCATGTCGGTTTGTGATCCTGTAACTGGTATGCATCAAATTTTTGGTTCGAGTTTGCCGAATCGTTTATTTGTTCCGGCACCTCAAAGCCGTTTTGATGGGGCATGGCAACCCGAAGATATACAGCCACTTGAGCACCTGCTGGTACAGCAGCATCAACAGATTGCTGCCATGATCATTGAGCCGATTGTGCAAGGTGCAGGCGGGATGCGTTTCTATCATCCAGAATATTTAAAGCAAGCTAAGTTGTTGTGTGAAAAGTACGATGTACTGCTGATTTTAGATGAAATTGCCACCGGTTTTGGCCGCACTGGAAAACTATTTGCTTATGAACACGCTCAGGTCACACCAGACATTATGTGTATCGGTAAGGCATTGACTGGTGGTTATATGACCTTGTCAGCGACCTTAACCACTCGCCATGTAGCAGAGACGATTTCAAGTGGTGAAGCGGGTGTGTTCATGCATGGCCCAACTTTTATGGCTAATCCGTTGGCCTGTGCGGTCGCATTAAAAAGTACCCAGCTGTTACTGGCTCAAGACTGGCAGACGCGTATTCAACAAATTGAAAGGACACTAGAACAATATTTACTGGATTTAAAATCCTTGGCACAAGTCAAAGATGTGCGTGTCCTCGGCGCAATTGGCGTGGTTGAGCTACATCAAACTATTGATTTGGCGCGTTTTCAGGCTGAATGTGTATGCCGTGGCGTCTGGATTCGTCCTTTTGGCCGTCTGGTCTATGTCATGCCGCCATATGTAATTTCAACACAGCAACTTGAAACTTTATTAAAGCATATGCGGGAGATGATTCAGCAGATAGAGGCAGTAGCATGAACCATCTTGACCATTTCCAGCAGCAGCTAGATGACTTGAAACAGCAAGGGCAATATCGCCAGTTTAAGTCCAATATTTCTAGCCAGCCACGATTGCAACTCAATGGCCAAGAGATGCTGAATCTGGCATCCAATGACTATTTAGGTCTGGCATCCAACTTAACGCTACGTGAAGAATTTTTTGACCTCACGCCGATGTCTGAGCGATATATGAGTTCAAGCTCTTCACGTTTACTGACAGGAAACTTTCCCAATTTTGAACAACTTGAAGCACAGATGTCACAGGCTTTTGGACGTTCAGTACTGCTGTTTAATAGTGGTTATCACATGAATATCGGGATTCTTCCTGCGCTCAGTAATGCTAAAACCATGATCATTGCTGACAAACTGGTACATGCCAGTATTATCGACGGGATTCGTTTATCTAAAGCTGGCTATGTGCGTTACCGCCATAATGACCTGCAGCATTTGACTCAGTTTTTAGAAAAATATCAGTCAGATGAATCTATCCAGCGCATCATTGTGGTAACTGAATCAATTTTCAGTATGGATGGGGATGAAACAGATTTAGCTGCTTTGGTGGCATTAAAACAGCAGTTTGCAAAAGTCATGCTTTATGTCGATGAGGCACATGCAATTGGTGTGCGCGGTGAACGTGGATTGGGCTGCGCAGAACAGTATCAAGTATTGGATCAAATTGATTTCCTAGTCGGTACCTTTGGCAAGGCTTTGGCTTCAGTTGGTGGTTATCTGGTCTGTGCGCCAGTGATTCGTGACTATCTGATCAATAGCATGCGACCTTTAATTTTTAGTACCGCCCAGCCGCCACTATGTATGGCCTGGACTAGATTTATTTTTCAGAAGGTAGAGCAGCTTCAGGCAGAACGAGTACATTTGGCAGCATTGGCTGTACGCTGTCAGCAGGGCATTCAAGACTTGGGATATCACTGTCCGTCAACCTCGCAAATTGTGCCGGTACTGATTGGTGAGGCAAAACGCACCATTCAGGCGACTGAAATTATGCAACAGCAGGGGTTTTATGTGCTGCCAGTACGTCCGCCAACGGTTCCTGCCAACACCTCTAGACTCAGAATTTCCCTGAACCAGAACATTTCTGCGGATGAGCTGGACGCATGTCTGCAGGTGCTGAGGAATTTACCGCGATGAACAGCAAACAGATTGCCCAGCGTTTTGCTCAGGCAAATCTCAGTTATGAACAGCATGCGCTGGTACAAAGTACCGTAGCTGCAGAGTTGATGCATTTCATGCAGCAGCATGTGGCACAACCACATTTGCAACGGGTATTGGAAATTGGCTGCGGTTCAGGATTGTTTACCCGGCTTTTTATGCAGCATTATAGCTTTGATCATTTATTTTTAAATGACCTATATGTCGAAGTGAAGCAGCACTTCCCGGAATCTAATCGGCTTTTGTGGGAGATTGGTAATATTGAAACCTTGCCACTGCCTCAGTCTCTGGACATGGTGTTGTCTTGTTCTGCATTGCAATGGATCTCGGATTTAAAAGCATTATTGCTCAACATTGCGCAGGCCTTAAATCCCTCTGGGCATCTGTGTTTTGCCAGTTATACTGACAATAATTTAAAGGAAATTAAGGCACTGACCGGACAGGGCTTGGATTATCTGCCTTTAGCAAAGGTCTGTGAACTGCTCCAATCCTTAGGCTTTGACATTCTGCTGCAGATAGAAAAACAGATGACCTTATATTTTGAGCATCCGAAACAGGTGTTACAGCATATCAAAGCCACTGGTGTGCAGGCGACGGCACAGGGGTTTCGGTGGACAAAATCGTCATTACAGGATTTTTATACCGGCTATCAACAATTCCAAGATCCTAAAAGCAAACAGTATGTACTTACTTATCATCCGATTTATGTCATTGCACGGAAGACAGCATGAGCGCACAGATTTATTTTGTCAGCGGCATTGATACCGCAATTGGTAAAACCTTTACTACTGGTTTCTTGGCCAAAATTTGGAATGAGCAGGGTATTCGTACTATAACCCAAAAGCTGATCCAGACCGGAAATGTCGATATATCAGAAGATATCGAACAGCATCGTGCAATTATGGGTTGTGGATTGTTACCGGAAGACCAGCAAAAACTGACCATGCCGGAAATTTTTACGTATCCGGCTTCACCGCATCTTGCTGCGCGTCTAGATGGGCGAGCCATTAATTTTGAACAGATTCAGCAGGCCACCGAACAGCTGGCTGCGGACTATGACTGTATTTTGCTGGAAGGTGCAGGTGGTCTAATGGTGCCCTTAACCGAAGAGTTCCTAACTATTGATTATATTCAGACACATAATTATCCGGTGATTCTGGTCACTTCAGGGCGTTTGGGTAGTATTAATCATACCTTGCTGAGTCTTGAGTTGTTAAAACTCCGCGGGGTTCAATTATATGCCATTGCTTTTAATCATGCAGATAACTCCAAAGATCCCTTGATCGCTGAAGATACCATTGCTTATTTAAAACAGTATTTGCAGCGTGATTTTGCTGATACGACATGGGTTGATATTCCAGCTTTAAATTTAGCCCTGTCTTCTCATAAGTAAGTGATCCGCTTGCAGCGAGGCTGATGTGAATGCTTAAATATTGAGGTTGCGCCACTGTAAATTGAATCTGATAGCCATATTTGTTTAACACCATTTTCATCAAATATAAGTCTAGCCCATGCCCATTTTGCTAGGGAGATTTATGCCAGAAACGCTGTCCCAAGTATGCATATCTTCAACCTTTGATTATCATTATGAATGATCAGCACACATGCAGCATAGCAATTGAAATGGTGTTTGCCTGTGCCTGCAATAGAGCATTGTTAAGTAGGTTTTTAAAGACGGTATCTAGTTCAAAATCGGGTAGGGCAATTCGGGTCAGGCTCGGTCAGTCAATTGTTAAACTGGGTTCAATTTCCGGATAAAGCGACTGTAAATCGGCAATCACCTGAGTCAGGAGCCGTGCAATTTCAATACTGTACTACATATCACTCAGTACTTGATCGGTAGAGGAAAGTGCTAGAAGCTGTTCCAGTAGCTGGGTACATCGGCGGATACCAAGGTGTACCTGCTGCAAGCTCTGTTGCAATTTGGGCGAGCTTGCCTGTTGTTCTGCCATCAGTTGTGCAAGCTGAATATGAGTTTTGATCGCGGTTAAAGGACTACGCAATTCATGGGCGGCGTATGAACTAAATACTTTTTCATTTTCCGGATTTTGATGCAGTTTATGTATTAAGTGCTTAGAGTTTTGGGCAAAGGACTGTACCTTGGAAGGCATTACTTTGGCATCTAAGGTTTTTAAATAGTGAGTAGCATCATTCACTGATAAATTTGGCTGACTTAAAAGGTTGAAACTTCATCTAAGGCTTTAAGCTCTCGACGAATAATCAAAACGATTAAGTCTATACATAGCAATAAAGACAAAATTATTGGTATTAATACCGATTATAAAATCTTTTTGAGCAATTATCCACGTAGGAACATCCGCTCTGCTGCCACCACTTGAATATCCTCACGACGTAACACATAACTGAGCCTCACCTTGTTGCTTTGTACTAAAGCCAACTACTTGGTGGCTTAAATCTTTCGGTGCACCTCGGGTTTTTGCTACCACATGCTGAACGACACTGACGTCAGAGTCAAATAAAGACACTTTATAGGCAATCAACTGCTCTTGATTGGTGGAATGAAGTTGTTGGGCTAGTACATTTTCATCCAAGTTTTGCATCGGCAGTTGTTGAGTCAATCGAGCGACCATTGGATGGCTGAATCAAACCAAATTGATGTATTTCCTTGACTGAGCAAGGCTTTATTGTAGGTAGATCAACTGGTTGTACGATAGATCTTGGGTGCAGACCTCTTCATTTAGAAATTATATTCCCTAAGAAGCTTTCAGTGGTAGGTTTGTGCAACAAAGCCTCTTGCAAATAAAGGCTATCAAGGGATTTATACATTGTATCCAAATAGTTTATGGCCATTAAAAGCAAAAAAGCACTAAAAACCAGATCTCGAGCTAAAACTTTATAACCAAGAAATCAATAAAAGAAGAATTGGAATTGAACAGGTATTTGGAACTTTGAAAACCTTCAAAATCCTTGCCGAGCGATATCGCAACCCTGGCAAAAGACTAGGATTAAGATTTAATTTAATTGTGGGAATCTATAATTTTGAGCTGAGTAAAAAGTGAATTATGAAAGAAATCTAATATATAAAATTTTAAGAGATTATAAAAATTGGTCATACCAAAAAATAAATTAAATCTTTTATATTGTGTTTTTGGGCTAATATTACTAATATCGCCAATACAAAATGCACATTTTATCTCTTAAACACTAAATTGGTCATACCAATTTAGTGTTTAAGTACAATAAACTGTTCAATCTAGTAGTTAAGCATTTCAAGGAGTAGACAATGCTTCAACAGTGGCAACAAATTTATGATCCTATAGGCAATATCTGGATTTCGAGTGCTATTGCGCTAGTTCCAATTATTTTCTTTTTTTTAGCGTTAGCTATTTTTCGCATGAAGGGTAGTATAGCCGCTACAATTACCGTTTTTTTAGCCTTTCTGGTCTCATTATTTTTATACAAAATGCCAATTGGAATGGCATTAGCATCAATGGTCTATGGATTCTTCTACGGCCTGTGGCCAATTGCATGGATTATTATCGGTGCAGTTTTTATATATAAGATTTCAGTAAAAACAGGACAGTTTGATGTTATTCGTTCGTCTATTCTGTCAATTACAGAAGATCAACGTCTGCAAATGCTATTAGTTGGGTTTGCTTTTGGTACGTTTTTAGAAGGTGCGGCAGGTTTTGGTGCGCCCGTCGCAATTACTGCGGCACTGTTGGTGGGACTCGGCTTTAAGCCTTTATATGCGGCTGGGCTATGCCTGATAGTTAATACTGCACCTGTTGCTTTTGGTGCAATGGGAATTCCGATCATTGTCGCTGGGCAGGTTTCAGGTGTTGACACCATGGAAATCAGTCAAATGGTTGGTCGTCAGTTACCCTTTATGGTGCCAATTGTATTGATCTGGATCATGGCAATCATGGATGGTTGGCGTGGGGTTAAAGAAACTTGGCCTGCTATTTTAGTTGCCAGCTTATCTTTTTCTTTAGCGCAATATCTAACATCAAATTTTGTTGGGCCTGAGTTACCCGATATCACTGCTGCAATTGCATCATTAATCAGTTTAACTATCTTGCTTAAGTATTGGAAACCAAAACATATTTTTCTTTTTGAGGACAAAAATATACAGGTAGATGAAACTATTATCAAGCAAGCTCGTAAACAATATAGTGTGGCACAGATAGCCAAAGCCTGGTCTCCATTTCTGATACTTACAGCAATGGTGACGATCTGGAGCATCAAACCTTTTAAAGATTTATTTGTTAAGGACGGCCCATTAAGTGATTTAGTAGTTTCAATTAAAGTGCCGTATTTGCATCAATTGATTCAAAAGCTACCACCTGTCGTGCCTGAAATTAAAGATTATGATGCGATTTATAAGTTTGATTGGTTATCAGCAACGGGTACGGCGATTATATTGGCGGCATTGATCACGATTATTTATTTAAACATGAAACCTAAAGAGGCAGTTTCGACATTCTTTGAAACCGTGAATGAACTAAAAACCCCAATTTATTCGATTGGTATGGTACTGGCTTTTGCGTTCATTGCAAACTATTCAGGTCTGTCAGCGACGCTTGCTTTAGCACTGGCACATACGGGTCAGGCTTTCACGTTCTTCTCACCATTCTTGGGTTGGGTTGGAGTGTTTCTTACAGGTTCAGATACTTCAGCTAACGCATTGTTTTCAGCGTTACAAGCAACTACAGCACAGCAAATCGGTGTGCCTGAAGTCTTGTTAGTTGCTGCCAATACCAGTGGTGGAGTAACAGGTAAGATGATTTCCCCTCAATCAATCGCGATTGCTTGTGCAGCAGTGGGTTTAGTTGGTAAAGAATCTGATTTATTTAGATTTACAGTAAAACACAGCATTATCTTTACGGTGATGATTGGTATTATTGTGACCTTACAAGCTTATGTTTTCCCGTGGATGATTCCGTAAACGGGTCAAGGAAAAAAATGAAAGTCTCCGACAAAGTGGTACAGCGTTTACGTCTATTGATTGAAAAAAATAATGTGCAAGTCGGAGAGCGATTGCCTGCTGAACGCCAACTCTGTGAACAGTTAGGTGTGTCTCGTAGCTCTTTACGTGAGGCGATTCAACAACTGATTACCGCAGGGATTATTCAGAGCAAAGCGGGTGCAGGCACCTATTTAAAGCAGTTGCCTGCACATTGGTCACAGTATCAAATCGTTGAGCCATTATCCGGTTTGATGGATCAGGATCCTGAATATCGTTTTGATGTACAAGAAGCTCGTATGGTGCTTGAAGGTGGTACAGCATGGTATGCCGCACAACGTGCCACACCCAGTGATTTGATCAATATTCGTCAATGTTTTGAGCAGATTAGCCATTTTCAGGCTTTAGGTGATGATGCCCACGCAGCAATAGCGGATGCGAATTTTCATCTGGCGATTGCAGAAGCATCCCACAATCTAGTGCTGATCCAAATGATGCGTAGTTTGTTTGATTTATTGCAAGACAACGTGATGTTAGGGCGACGTAAAGTTTACACCACACCACAACATTTTGAACAATTGCATGACCAGCATTTTGAGGTGATGGACGCAATTGAACGTCAAGACTCAGAGACTGCACGTAAGGCAGCTTGTGGGCATATTGAATTTGTTGTTCAACGCGTACGTATGATCGATGAAGAAGAAGCTCGTCGTCAACGTTCGAGTCGATTAAATAGGACATAAGTTATGATTATTTCTTCTGCAAATGACTATCGTGAAGCTGCGAAACGTCGTTTACCGCCATTTTTATTTGAATACATCGATGGTGGTGCCTATGCGGAATATACTTTAAAGCGTAATGTAGACGATTTATCAAAAATCGCTTTACGTCAACGTGTGTTAAATGACATGTCTGAGCTGAGCTTAGAAACGCAATTGTTTGGTGAAAATTTGGCGTTGCCAGTGGCATTGTCACCTGTAGGTCTAACGGGTATGTATGCGCGTCGTGGCGAAGTTCAAGCCGCGGTTGCCGCAGATAAAAAGGGCATTCCATTTACCTTATCAACAGTTTCTGTTTGTCCAATTGAAGAGGTGGCACCTGCGATTCAACGTCCGATGTGGTTTCAACTGTATGTACTACGTGACCGTGGTTTTATGAAAAATGCCTTGGAACGTGCTAAAGCCGCAGGCTGTTCTACCTTAGTATTCACAGTCGATATGCCTGTTCCAGGTGCGCGTTATCGTGATGCACATTCAGGAATGAGTGGTAAAAATGCTGCAATACGTCGTTATATGCAATCGTGTATGCACCCACACTGGGCTTGGAATGTCGGTTTATTGGGGCGTCCGCATGATTTGGGTAACATTTCGAAATATTTAGGTAAGCCGACAGGTCTGGAAGATTATATCGGTTGGCTGGGAAATAACTTTGACCCTTCAATTTCTTGGAAAGATCTTGAGTGGATTCGTGATTATTGGGAGGGTCCCATGGTTATTAAGGGGATTTTAGATCCTGAGGATGCCAAGGATGCAGTACGTTTCGGAGCAGATGGAATTGTGGTCTCCAATCACGGTGGTCGTCAGCTTGATGGTGTTTTGTCTTCTGCTCGTGCGCTTCCTTCAATCGCAAGTGCGGTCAAAGGTGACATCAAAATTTTAGCAGATTCAGGGATTCGTAACGGTCTTGATGTGGTACGTATGTTGGCTATGGGTGCAGATATTTGTATGCTTGGTCGTGCATTTGTATACGCACTTGGTGCTGCCGGCGGTTCTGGGGTAAGTAATTTACTAGATTTGATTGAGAAAGAAATGCGTGTGGCAATGACATTGACTGGTGCAAGAACCATTGCAGATATTACATCGGATTGCCTGGTCAAACTAGAGAAAGAGTAAGCGATTTAATTACTCACATTACTAAGGCTTTGCCAACTTTCCTTTGGAAAAAGAGATTCTTATCTAAATAATTTGGGTAAACAAAGCTTCCTTTTGAAAAAAACCAACCTTGGCAAGAGTCACCAACATAAAATACACTAAATAACATAATTGGTATGTTAGTAAACTCTATATATAACAGTTATATAGAGTTTTTATTTTGTGTGGTGTAATTTAATGTAGGGTGGGGTAATTTGATTTTTGGGCATTAATTTATTGTGATAATCAACAATAATAACCAACATACATATGCTTAATCTAAAGGTTTTTACTGACTGGTATAATTTTATGATGAGAGGGGTGTTGCCTGGGGCTACGGTTTCTGTTTTGCTTTTTGACGTAACACGTACAAATATAAGCTTTCTACTTTTTCACGTGCCTAGGGTGTGGTACGCAAGAATCGCAATGATGATTTAACACTTGGATCTATGCAAAAACATCTAACTTCAATTTTACGACTTAAACTGAACCGTACCGCGTTTGTCGGAGACCAAACTTTCTGAGATGAGACGCATTGCTTCGCAAGACGTAGCGAAGCGTAGTGATCCGATGAAAAACCTAAATATACCCCTGAGATCAGAGATAGAGCGGTTCAATTAGAACTAAACCCAACTATCGCAACACTGGGCTTTGGAGAATCTCGTCGTTTCTTAATTGCGTCGTAATAATGATTATCAAGATAAAATCAAAATATACAGATTTTTGTGTAAATCCTGAGTAGAATTCGACTTTTATTTTTTCTCCAGTAAAAAGGCATAGCTTTTCACTATGCTATTTTGCAAGGACGCTTTATGCTCGCGCTAGATATACAACATATTCGAATGAAACAACACGCCACTGATAAAGCACAAGCGTTGCAATGTCTAGTCGATATCTTGGTCGAAGACCAATTGGTTACACCTGATTATATTCATGGGTTGACCGGGCGCGAACAACAAAGTGCAACGTATTTAGGACAAGGAATTGCCATTCCGCATGGGACGCCTCAGTCTCGCCAATCTATTTTAAAAACTGGGATTCGTCTGGCGCACTTTCCTGAAGGAGTTGTTTGGGACGGTGAAAATAAAATTTATTTAGCAGTAGTGATTGCTGCGAAATCAGATGAGCATTTGCAAGTCTTACAAATTTTGACGCGGGCTTTAATTAACGATGTCGCTGATCAAGTGAAACAGGCTCAATCTGCAGAGCAAATTATTGCATTATTACAAGCCCAACCCGCATCTTTGGCATTGCATGAAAATTTAATCGCCACTCAAGTTCCCGCACTTGATGTAGAAGATTTGATTTGGCAGGCAACACAGTTGCTGAAACAGCAAAAAATGGTGGAGTGTGGTTTTCTGTCGGGTTTAAACCTAAACAGCATGATTCATTTAGGGGAGGGAGTGTGGTCGATCACTTCTAACCAGCATGTTTTGAGCCCAGCTGTAAGTTTGGTAAAAGCGGAACAGGTTTTAAGCCATCAGCAGGAAATGCTCAAGACTTTGGTGTGTATTGCCAGTAATGAGCAACTGGATATGCAACGGTTTCAACGGTTAATGGATATTTTGTTTGATACTGAACAAGTTCATACCCTTAACCAAGAACAAGATAGTCACCAGTTGGCGCAGTTAATTGGTGCTGAACTGATTCCTGATTGGCCATCTCGTCGTATTGTCTTAGCTAACGCTCATGGTCTACATGCGCGTCCCGCGACACACTTGGTCAATATGACCAAGAAATTTGCAGGGGATATTCTCGTTGCTGTAGATGAGGGGGCTTACGTTTCGGCAAAAAGTTTAACCAAATTATTAGCCATGGGATGTCGCCGTGGTCAAACTCTGACTTTTATTGCACAACCTGATACTGATGCTGTAGCAGGCTTAGAACAGATTATTGATGCAGTTCAACAGGGCTTAGGAGAAGAGGTTGAAGCTGTTGATCTTGTATCTCATCAGCACAGCAGTAGTGACCCAGTCGTAAATACTTTGGAATTAATGCCTTTTGAATCACATGGCGATACGGGTAGCTGCGGTATTGCGGCATCAACTGGCCTTGCTTTTGGTCCTGCACATGTGGTGAAGCCACATGAATTTAGTTATGAACGTCGCGGACAGAGTTTTAAAGCTGAGAATGAAAAGCTTGAAATTGCGCTTCATCAGGTGAAAAATAGCTTACGTCAATTCATTGCACATACTGAATCTACTGCCATTAAGCAGATCTTCATGGCACATTTGGAAATGCTGGATGATCCAGACCTCCTCCAAAGTGTACAACGCGGTTTAAAACAGGGGTTGTCTGCTGCTGCAGCTTGGCATGATCATATTGAAGTGGCTGCTACCGCACAGGCTGCACTTAGCGATCGTTTACTTGCAGAGCGTGCGGCTGATTTAAGGGATATTGGTGAGCGAGTTTTGGCTGTTTTGTGCGGTGTGGCCGATGTCACAGAACCCGAGCAACCTTATATCTTAATTATGCATGATGTTGGCCCGAGTGATGTAGCGCGTCTGAATAAAGATCGTGTTGCAGGCATTTTGACCGCGGTTGGTGGAGCGAGTGCCCATAGTGCTATTGTGGCACGTGCTCTGGCTATTCCAGCAGTCGTAGGTGCGGGTGTAGCTGTTTTAAATATTGAGAACCATGCCACAGTACTAATTAATGGGGATACTGGTGAGTATGTGGTCTCACCCGAGCAAAGTCAGATTGATCATGCCATTGCAGAGCGCCAACGCCAGCGTGAGTTGCGAGAACAAGCGGAACAGCATTGTTTAGAACCTGCCATGACACTGGATCAACATCAAGTTGAAATCGCAGCCAATATTGGCAAAGTGGGCGCTACGATACAGGCTGTGGCCGATGGGGCAGAAGCAATTGGTTTGCTACGCACAGAATTGGTCTTTATGTCACACAGCAGTGCGCCTGATGAGGCTACACAAGAAGCCGATTATCGGGTGGTGTTAGATGCTTTGGCGGGTCGTCCATTGGTGGTACGTACACTTGATGTGGGCGGGGACAAACCTTTGCCGTATTTGCCTATTGAAAAGGAAGAAAATCCATTCTTGGGCTTACGTGGTATTCGTCTGACTTTACGTAAGCCAGAGCTGCTACGTCAACAATTGGTTGCTTTACTTAAAGCAGCGGATAATCGCCTATTAAGAATTATGTTTCCTATGATTGGGCGGGTTGAAGAATGGCGAGCAGCAAAAGCAATTTTGGATGAGGTTCGCATACAGCATCCATGTGAAAACTTACAAGTCGGTATTATGATTGAGGTTCCTGCGGCAGCATTGTTGGCTCCAATTCTTGCTCAAGAAGTTGATTTTTTTAGTATTGGAACCAATGACTTGACTCAATATACTCTGGCGATTGACCGTGGTCATCCACTATTGTCTGCCGAAGCTGATGGCTTACATCCGAGTATTTTGCTATTGATTGATCAAACTGTTCGGGCAGCACATCAGCATGGTAAATGGGTGGGCATTTGTGGTGAATTGGCTGCTGATCCAAAAGCTGTGCCTGTATTGATAGGCTTGGGCGTGGATGAGTTGAGTATGTCGAGTACCAGTATTCCATTGGTGAAGGCGCAAATTCGTGGTTTGAACTATATAAATTGCCAACAGGTCGCACAGCAAGCCTTAAGTTGTGACAGTGCGTCTGCCGTACGTGCATTGGTGGAGTAATTACCGAATGGCTAAGATATTAAGCATTACTCTAAATCCTGCAATTGACCTCACCGTGCAATTGGATCAACTAAAAGTTGGCGAGGTCAATCGTCAGTTAACAGCCCAAAGCCATGCAGCAGGTAAGGGCTTAAACGTGGCACAGGTCCTTAAGGATTTGGGACATGAACTGATTGTGAGTGGCTTTTTGGGGCAAGAAAACCGTCAAATTTTTGACCATCATATCCAGCAAGAGCAATTTGATAACCAATTTATTTATGTTGCAGGTCAAACACGACAAAACATTAAAGTTGCAGAAGCTTCTGGTCAGATGACTGACATCAATGGCAAGGGCTTTTTTGTAGATACCTCAGCAAAACAACAACTATGTGAACGTCTATCTCAACTGATTTTAGAGGTTGATGTGATTGTGATTGCTGGCAGTTTGCCACAAGGTTTTTCTGCAGAAGAGCTTTCGACACTGATTCTATGGTTACAGTCTGCGGGTAAAAAAGTCGCAGTAGATACCAGTGGTGTTGCGTTGAAAGCAGCAATTGCTGCCCATCCTTGGTTGATTAAGCCTAATACAGATGAGTTGACAGAAACCTACCATTTGCCAGCAGAAACGTTTGCAGAACAGCAGCATCTTTTTGCCAGTTTAAATAGTCAGATCGAACATATTGTGGTCTCGATGGGTGAAAACGGGGTGAACTGGCTTCACCGCACGCAAACCCTGCATGCTACTGCACCGAAGGTCACCGTCCAAAGTACGGTGGGTGCGGGAGATTCCTTGCTGGCAGGTATGATTCATGGCTTGTTGAGTTCAACTTCCCCAGAAGAAACATTGAAAACAGCAACCGCAATTGCGAGCAATGCTGTGACCCAAATTGGGTTTGCCCTTCCAGACTTTGCTGTTATTGAAGATTTGAAATCGCAAATCTCAGTCCAATCATTGAGTTAATACGATGCAAGAGATAAAACATATTTTATTTGTGCCACATAGTCCCGAGCAGCCGATTAATGCAGTGATTTTGGCCAAAAAACTGTCCAAAGCAGCAACAGCACTTGGTATTTCCAATGATGTGGCGACATCAGTTGAGCATCTCGATTTATCAAATGTTATTGATACGGTTGTTTTTGTTGGACAGAAGTCGGCAGATGCGACTCAACTGCGTGACAAGGTTGTGAAAGTCATTGGTTTGAATAACGCGCAACACGATGCGATCATGCTTTTGCAACAAGTTCTTGAGCATTCAGATGCTTTAGATGAAACTATTGCAGCCAATGTAGGGGTTACACGCTTTGTCGCCATTACAGCATGTCCAACTGGTGTTGCGCATACGTTTATGGCGGCCGAAGCCTTACAACAAGGTGCAGTAAAGCACGGTTATCAGATTGATGTTGAAACCCAAGGATCGGTTGGGGCTAAAAATGTTTTATCGGCAGAAAGTATTGCCAAAGCAGATGTGGTGATCTTAGCAACGGATATTGAGGTCAATACAGATCGCTTTGTAGGCAAACGCGTATATCGCTGCAGTACAGGATTTGCCCTTAAGCAAACGGATAAGACTTTTGCAAACGCAATTGCTGAAGCCAAAGTGCTTGAAACGGGTAAGCAAACAGCCACTAAGACAGAAAATGAAAACAAAGAAAAAACTGGAATTTATAAACACCTTTTAACAGGGGTGTCTTTCATGCTGCCGATGGTGGTGGCGGGCGGTTTGATCATTGCCATCTCGTTTATGTTTGGCCTCAATCCTGTTGAAGGAAGCTTTGCCGCATCCTTAAAGCAAATAGGTGCTGCAGCATTTACTCTTATGGTACCTATGCTGGCAGGTTACATTGCTTATTCTATTGCGGATCGTCCGGGTTTAACTCCAGGTTTGATTGGCGGTTTACTTGCAACACAATTAGAGGCAGGCTTTCTCGGTGGATTAGTTGCAGGTTTTATTGCAGGTTATATTGCGTTATTTTTATCGAAACAGCTTAAACTCCCAAGTAGCCTAGAAGCATTAAAACCAATTTTGATTATTCCACTATTGGCCAGTTTAGCTGTTGGTTTAATCATGATTTATGTGGTTGGACAACCTGTTGCACAATTGTTTGAATTACTCACACACTTCCTTGCCAATATGGGGACGACCAATGCCATGATCATGGGGATTATCCTTGGGAGTATGATGTGTATTGATGTTGGGGGGCCAATAAATAAAGCGGCTTATGCCTTTACGGTGGGCTTACTTACGTCACAAACATACGGACCGATGGCGATTACCATGGCTGCGGGTATGGTACCGCCATTGGGTATGGCAATTGCAACTTTTCTGGCAAAGCATAAATTTTCCAAACCTGAGCAAGATGCAGGGAAGGCTGCTGTAGTTCTGGGCCTATGCTTCATCTCGGAAGGGGCTATTCCGTTTGCTGCCAAAGACCCGATTCGAGTGCTTCCATGCGCGATCGCAGGTGGTGCTGTAACTGGGGCTTTGGTTGCATTATTTAAATGTGAACTAGTCACTCCTCATGGCGGTGTAATGGTACTGATCATTCCGAATGCGATGAATTATCCATTAAAATATTTATTGGCGATTGCGATTGGAAGTGTGGTGACTGGTGTAGCTTATGCCGTGATAAAACAACGGTTAGAATAAGCCCTTCATAGAAGCTTTGTGAAAGCTATTTAGTGCAATAAATGAATATTTGCTCAATCCTATTTTGGACCAGTTGGAGAGTCTCTGCTTGAATTTGTCCAGGTAATAGGTCATGAGCGATATTGCTGAATCGGATTGCAACCTTACAAATCGAGCCAATAATTTCATCGACTTCTTGGACACAAAGTTCCGCTTCCTGAGTACCAAGTTTCACAAGAGCTTGTCGAGGAATATCCAGTGCCTTACCCATGATATCCATTTGATGATATCCCCCTGGTCCTTCACAGAAAGTAACATCATAGGCAGGGGCGAGTTTCCATTGCCCATTTTGGGACATCAGAAATGAAAAGTTTTTGCAATGATCATCTCGATTATTGAATACTACATTGAAAACAGCGTAAGCGTCCGCTGAACCCCATCGCTATTTTTTAATTTGAGTTGGGTTTCCAGCGGTGTGGCAGTAATTCTTCAATCTGGGTCACTTTATGTGTCGGCAACCTTTTCAGCACATCACTTAAATAGGCATACGGATCTAGCCCATTCAGCTTTGCTGACTGAATCAGGGTCATGACATTCGCAGCTCGCTGACCACTGCGTAGCGAGCCAGCAAACAACCAGTCCTTGCGTCCCAATGCCCAGGGACGCATTTGATTTTCGACCCAATTGTTGCAAATCGGTAGATTGCTATCATCCAAATAGCGACTTAAAGCTGGCCAACGCTTCAGAGTGTAATTGATCGCCTTGGCGATTGGAGAACTCGACGGCACCGTCAGATAATGTTGGTTGAGCCATTCATATAGTTGTTGCATCACCGATTGGCTATGTTGTTGCCGGTATTCGCGACGGTGTTGCGCTGTACCATCGGTCTTTTTCCTGAGTTCTGCTTCTATGGCATACAGTTTCTGAATCATCACTAATGCTTGTTCAGCGACCTGACTTTTCCCGGTCACATGCAGTTCATGGAATTTAAGATGTGCATGGGCCATGCAGCCCACCTCAATGATCTGGCCTGATTTAAAGCGTGCTTTATAACCACCATAATCATCACAGACCAGATGGCCTTGCCAGTCTTTCAGGAACTCTTCAGCATGCTTATCCTGAAAGTCATAGATCACCACCTGAAGTGGATTGTACTGTGTGGTGGCATAGGCCCAGACATAACCTTTCTTCGTGTTTTTTCTCATTCTCACCCATCTGCATGATGGTGACCGGTGTTTCATCGGCATGCAGCACCTGTTGCTGCAGTACAAGCTGTCACAGCTGCATTGCGTTGAGGCAGGTTCGTGCTCAATACGCAGAGTGAGTAGATGATCAGGTAGCGGTCGACGTTTAGGTTTGTTGGCTGGGGCTTTCTGTGTCGCTGCATCGGTTTTAGCTGCATTCAGCCGTTCCAGTTCCAGATCAACCGCGGCAATATCTTCTTCAACCGCTTCATCCCAGAGGTGGATTTGTTTGGCCGTTAAGTATTCATTCTTCTGGGCGAACTTATGCCGTTTAAACTGCAAAAGTTCATGCTCGTATTTTTGATTGAGATTAGAGAGAGATTTAACTTTAGAATCTAATTGCTGATTTGATTGTTCCAGTTGTTGTTTTGATTATGCTAAAGACTGATGCTGCAGCGCCAACTGTCGGATAAATTCCAGCAGGTGTTCATGGGTCAGTTGGTTTAAATCAGGCAGCATTTTCATGACTGCAGTATGGTTGAGATCATGTTTGGAGAATAGCAGAATGGATGAGTTCGATTAAGAGCATTGTTACCACTTGCTGCAGACCGATTCTTTGCCAAGTTAAACCGTGGATCAGTGCTTGTAACTGCTCCGGGCTGAGGGTCACGGTTTCATCTTGGTGAACTTTAGCCCAGTGGAATTTTCCCTGTTCCAGCCGTCGGGCACATAGCCAGATGCCCAGCCCATCATGCACCAGCACTTTCATACGATGGCCACGTTTATTACAGAACAGGTAGGCGCAATGCGGTTTGATCGAGCCAAAGGCTTTCATGATCTGTGCCATAGCCGTATCCATACCCGCACGCATGTCCATCGGCTGGGTAGAGAGCCAGATTTCATCGATACGGATCATTTGATCAAGCCCTGAAGTAAAAGCAGCAACTCCTTGGCCGATTCCACTGGCCATTCGATTTCGATCACCTGATCTCTTGCAGAACATTGTTTCTGATGCAGTGGAATTCTGATATGAGCGACAGTATTCTTCTCCGGCACAGATAGCGGAGGTGCGTCTTGTTTGGCTGGAGTCGGGTGAAGCATGACTGGAAGAAAGTCAGTCTGTGGACTAGATGGGGTTGTTAATGCAGGGGGTATTGATCTGGATTGACGAATCCATTTATGCAACAGATTGGCATTGATCTGATGTTGCATTGCGACCTTGGCCACTGATGTATCTGGCTGCTGGCATTGCTGAATAAGTTGATGTTTAAATTCAGCCGTGAAGGTTCGACGAGGCTTTTTTAGCGTTGGTGTGCTGTCTATAACTGTCTTTAAATCCATAAATAGGTGTCCACTTAAAATTTAGTGGACACTATCGCGGTATTAATGAGTTAGAAAAAGTGGGATTCAGCGGACGCTTACTTTGCAGCAACGACAGCTGGAGTAGTACCTGCATGAGTTCTAGGTTTGCGATAGCCACGCTGTGATTTGAGACCATTCGCCTTCATGGGCCGATGTACCCGATTGATCCCGCAACTTTCGCCAACATCTTTCAAATCACAGTGAATCTTGCGATAACCATAGACTCCGCCAGATTCCAACCAGAACTGTTTAATCAGTCCTGAAAGCTGTTGCCGTTTCTTGGCAGTTTTACTGGTGGGTTGCTTTAACCATGCGTAATAACCACTGTGATGAACATCTAAAGTTGAACATAAACGACGAACAGGCCATATATGCTGGTTGTCCTGAATAAAGGCGTACCTCATTTGGACTGGCTTGCGAAGTACACCGCGGCCTTTTTTAAGATGTCTCTTTCTTCTGTAACCCTTTGCAGCTCTTTTTTTCAACTTTGCTAACTCTGAACTTGGGTCATTAAACTCTGTTGTCCTGGGTTGCTGTGGATCATAACGTTTAATCCAGGCATACAGACTATGGGTGGTGGTCCCTAAACGTGCAGCAACTTCAGCTACACTATGACCTTTCTCAGTAACTTGCTTTACTGCTTCAATTTTGAATTCTTCAGGGTATATTTGGGTTCTTTCATCGGAACACTACAATTTATACCAGAATGACAACCTCGATAACTAAGAGCATGATCACCAATAAACTGACGCTTGCAGTTTTTGCATTGATAGTTTTGCTTGCCATATAGTTTGAGGCCATTTTTCTTTACACCGTCACTTAGACAGGTTGGACATTTGATTTCTAGTGTTATTTGCATCTCACTATCTTATCAAAAGCCAACCTGTTTTTTTCAGCATACTTTTTGAAACACCACCGAAGATGATTAGGTAGTTATCTTGCTGAACACCGTTAGAAAACGAGCTGATAGCATAGTTTATGACGAAGCGAAAAAGTGAATTAAAGACTAAAATGGGAGGTATAAGCTCGCATTTTTGCATTCATATAATCACCACTATCTTGAATGTAGCTAAATTCCTTAATACGACAGAACCAAACTATACAAGCAGATGAACCAGATAAGGACCTACCAAAACCATAAAAATACCAGCAAGTACCATTGTTAAGCTGGCAATCACCCCTTCTTCTTTATCACGACTATAGGCTTTAGTCGTTCCAAATCCATGTGCTGCGTTGCCCAAAGATGCACCCATGACAAAATGAGATTTTAACGGTAAGGCGGCTAGCACAATATCACCAATGATCATACCTATAACACCAGTAATCATGGTAAACAAAATAACCAGTTCGACAGAGCCACCTATATGACTGCTCAACTCCATTGCAAAAGGTGTAGAAATGGAACGCGCCATTAAGCTATAGGTCGTTGACTGATCAAAATTAAACAGCTTAGCCAAATAAAATGAACTGATCATTCCTGCTAGCATCCCTATCACCACGCCCATACTGATAGAAAGTAGATGTGTTTTGATTATTTCACGGTATTCATAAATTGGAATGGCAAAGGCGACTGTTGCAGGGCCTAACATCCAGACAATCCATTGGTTATCTTGCATATACGTATCATAGGATATATTCAAAGATAAGATTAAAATAATCAGAAGGATAGGGGGTAGTATCGCTGGTGATAAAATCAGATAAGGATATTTTTGATGGATTTTTTTTACGACAGTATAAAAAAGTAAAGTTGAAATCAGACAAACAATGGCGATTAAAGTCATGATTATTTTCCATCCTGATCTATATTACGCAGAGATTGGGAGCGATTATTCTTGATTTTATTTTCAAACTGAAAGCCAAGATGTACACTATATGCTGTAACCACCATGACACAAATGGTGCCCAGAATAACAGCAAATATTAATTGCCAGCCTTCTGTTAAAAAAAGATGTTTATATTTAATTAGTCCAACAAAACAGGGAATAAAGAATAAAACCAATTCACCCAAAATAAAATCGGAGCCACTCTTGATCCATTCAAGTTTAAAAAATCCAGTCAATAAACCTGTTAAAACAATAAAAAGCCCGATCACTGCACCAGATACTGGAAGTTTAAATAAGGATTGAAGTATGCTGCCAATCCACCAGAAAGCAAGTAATAAACTGATTTGCAAAATGATTTTACTGATATATTTGAATCGGGTCGGATGTTCGATTTGTACAGGCATTAATATCACAGCTTGATTTTGAAGATAAGGTAATTTTATATGCTGTACATATGCGAAATAATGAATAATTTTATAAATATTATTCTATATTGGAATAATTTATGGATCTAAAATCACTTAAAATTTTTGTTGAAACTGTTAATAGTCAGAGTTTTAGTTTAGCTGCAGTACGCTTGTTTATGACGCAACCGACTTTAAGCAAGATCATTAAAAGCTTAGAAGAAGAGTTGGGAACAGCACTATTTAAAAAAGGTGAAGCAGGAAGAAAACGTGAAGTCGTACTGACTTATACAGGCGAACTGATTTATCAGCATGCATTAAACATACTGTCAGAACATGAAAAAATATATAACACGATTGAGCAAGTTAAGTTACTTAAAAAGGGTAAACTGACTTTAGGTTTACCACCATTAGGTTCTGTCTTATTTAGTTCACTTATTGCCTTATTTCATAAGCAACATCCGGATATACAGCTTAGTTTTTTAGAGGTAGGCTCAAATAGTATTGAGGAAGCAATTGCAGATAAACGTATTGATGTTGGTATTTTACTTGGTAATTTTCGACCGACTTTTGCGTCAATCCCAGTTGTTGATTCAGCTATGTGCTTACTATCCATAAAAGATTCACAGTGGAGAAATAGGAAAACTGTAAATTTGATCGAATTAAAAGAAGAATCCTTTCTATTATTTTCTGATACCTTTACTTTGAATAGTATGATTATTAAAGCAGCAAATACAGTAGGTTTTGAACCTAAAGTTGTCTGTAAAAGCAGTCAATGGGACTTTATCGCAAAAATGGTTGAATCAAATATGGGAATCGCATTACTTCCTCAAATATATTGCCAGCAATTAGATCAGGAAAAATTCAACACTGCCGTATTGGAAAATCCAGGTTTAAATTGGACTTTAAGTATGGCCTGGAATACGACTATAGCAATGAGTCCTGCAACTAGAGCATGGCTAAATATTGTAAAAGATCATAAACAGAAAATTCACTTTTAGTTCAATGCTTTTACAACCAGTTTTTGATTGTCGTTACAATCAGTTTTGGCTGTTTAATTCATCGGTTCTATCGCATTAAGGAATTTAGGTCCATTTAACTTATGTTTACCTAAAATCTAGTTTATAAATTATTTTTACAATATATTTATTAATTTCAATATTTTGAAGAAAAATAATAGAAATTTATAAAAATTAGTTCATGAACTTATAGGATTTTTAAGAGCATTTATATGAATGAGTAGGTACTGTGAAAAAAGAGAACTAGATGACGTTTAGATAAAATTTTTCAATCAAATAATCTTATTGTTGTTATTTCTAGTCACATAGTCTATTTTTATTATATGAATTATTCTTCCTCACCCAAAAGACCACGTGGTCGACCAACCAAACACGGTTGTAACTATGCAGACACTAAAGAAGTTTTAATCCACCGAGGTATCGAGTTACTGACCGAACGTGGAATGAATGCTATGAGCTTGGACGATCTCATGAAATCAGTCCAAGTACCTAAAGGGTCTTTCTACCATTATTTCGTAAATAAAGAGGCTTTTATTTTAGAAGTCTTAGATGCTTATGAACTTTATTTTGTAAAGCGATTAAATAAGTTTTTAAGTCAAACTGATCTTTCCCCACTAGAAAAGCTGCAAAATTTTGTAAAAGATGCGGGTGAAAAAATGCAAAAATATGATTTTAAACGAGGTTGTATTTTAGGTAACTTAGGACAAGAAGTGTCGTATTTGCCACAAGGAATCATTGCCCGAATCGAAAGTATCTTTAAGGTATGGGAGAAATTAGTTTCTGATTGTCTACATCAGTCAAATTCACAATATAGCCTAGCTGATTGCGATGAAGCTGCTTATCAGTTTTGGATTGGGTGGGAAGGTGCAGTTCTAAGAGCACGTTTGGTCAAATCAACAAGTCCCTTAGATGCATTTTATCGCTTGTTTACTTTAGCTGTAAAACAACAAAATCACATAAAAAGTTAATTAAAAAATAAATGCAGATGTCTGTATTTGTTTTTTAATTAATTCTAGACAAGCAGTCTAATTAAATAGAGAGGGAGTTCTATGTACAAAGGTATTGTAATTACTAAAGATGAAGCTGGTTACACATCACAAATTACTGAGATTGCATCAAAGCCTTTACAAGAAGGAGAGGTTAGAGTCGAAGTCAAATATTCAACACTCAATTATAAAGATGCTTTAGCCATTACTGGGCGTTCACCAGTGGTGCGTAGTTTTCCTTTGACCCCAGGCATCGATTTTTCGGGTGTTGTGATTGAATCAAAACATCCAGCATGGAAAGAAAGAGATGAAGTTCTACTGAATGGTTGGGGAGTGGGTGAAAAGTATTTTGGAGGACTAGCCGAGCAAGTCACTGTTTCTGGTGATTGGCTCATACAAAAACCTTCTGCTTTTTCTTTTAAAGATACGATGGTTATTGGTACAGCAGGTTATACCGCAATGTTGTGTGTCATGGCTTTACAAAAACATGGTATTAAACCAAGTGATGGAAAAATTCTAGTGACAGGTGCAAATGGTGGAGTAGGAAGTATTGCCATTATTATTTTGAATCATCTTGGTTATGAGATTACAGCTTCAACTGGTCGACCTCAAGAGTCAGAATATTTAACCTATCTAGGTGCGAGTGAAATTATTGATCGTATTGAATTATCTTCCCCAGGAAAGCCATTAAACAAAGAAGTTTGGGCTGGCGTGATTGATACTGTTGGTAGCCATACTTTAGCGAATGCATGTGCTAGTACAAAATATCGTGGTGCAGTTGCTGCGTGTGGTTTGGCAGGCGGAATGGATTTTCCAGCAACAGTTGCTCCATTTATTCTAAGAGGGATTACCTTATATGGAATTGATAGCGTGATGGCACCAATCGAATTAAGAAAAGAAGCATGGGAACGTTTGGCTACAGAATTAGATCAAACAAAATTAGAAACAGTAACGACTGAAATTCAGTTAACAGATGCTTTAAATATTTCAAATGAAATTTTAGATGGAAAAATTCGAGGTAGAGTTGTTGTACAGATATAGTTCAACAAAATGAGTGGCTATTCAGTGGGACTGTTCTAAATTTTGTGTAAGTACTTAATTTTCATTTATCCTACTGAGGATAATAAAAAGAGGTACTTCACATGGATGAAGCTACAATCAAAAGTATGGCAGCTGAATTAGCTAAAGGTTTAAAAACTCCTGAAGATTTAAACCAAATGACAGCCATATTTAAAGGTATTAGTTTAGCAATGAATTGTTTTACGATTCAGTTCGATGATCGATTAAAAGATCATTTATAAAAAATGGGACTTACACAAAATAATTTACAGGCTCGTAGAAACATGAAAATACATTCTTTTGGTGAACACAATAACATTACTTTATCTAATAATTGTATTGAAGTTCGAGGTGCACGTGAGCATAACCTTAAGGATATAGATGTTTCTATCCCAAGAAATGCACTTGTTGTTTTCTCAGGTGTATCGGGTTCAGGAAAATCATCACTTGCTTTTGGAACTATTTTTGCTGAAGCACAAAGAAGATATTTCGAATCTGTTGCACCTTATGCAAGACGCTTAATAGATCAGGCCGGAGTACCAGATGTTGATGCTATTGATGGTCTACCACCAGCAGTAGCATTGCAACAACAACGTGGTGCAAGTAATACCCGTTCTTCTGTTGGAAGTGTAACAACTTTATCAAGTCTCGTGCGAATGATTTATTCACGTGCTGGTGCATATCCTGCCGATCAGCCAATGTTATATGCCGAGGACTTTTCACCGAACACTCCTCAAGGTGCTTGTCCTACCTGTCATGGCTTAGGTCACATTTATGAAGTTACAGAATCGACAATGGTTCCTGACCCAACACTCAGTATTCGTGAGAGAGCTATCGCATCATGGCCACCTGCTTGGCACGGGCAAAACTTACGCGATATCCTAGTAACCCTAGGGTATGATGTTGATCGACCATGGAAAGATTTACCGCAATCGGATAGAGACTGGATTTTATTTACTGAAGAAACCCCAACAGTTCCTGTCTATGCTGGTTTAAGCCCCGCTGAGACTCAATCTGCACTTAAACGTAAACTAGAACCCAGCTATATGGGCACTTTCACTGGTGCTCGTCGCTATGTCCTTCATACTTTTGCTAACACCCAAAGTACGTTGATGAAAAAACGTGTTTCACGTTTTATGGAAGGAAAAATATGCCCTTCCTGTCATGGTAAACGCCTTAAACCAGAAGCCTTATCTATTACCTTTGCTGGAGTAGATATTGGTGAGTTTATGCAACTTTCTTTGGATAAGTTAACTTGCCTGCTTGAGCCCATTGTTCTTGACAATTTCGACGCTCATGATGCTGGAGAAAAGACTAATAATAAAGTAACCCAACTTGATAGATCTGAACGAGCAACAACAGGTAGAGCAGTGCATTCTGTATCTCCAGATGTAAGACGTACGTCAGCACTTTCAGATGAAAAGAAAATTGCTGCCCAGCGTTTAGCAAATGGTGTGGTGGGGCGTTTAAATCAATTACGCCAGTTAGGTCTTGGTTATCTAACATTAGATAGAGCCACACCGACTCTTTCAGCGGGAGAGTTACAACGTTTGCGTTTAGCAACACAATTAAGTTCTATGCTATTTGGTGTAGTTTATGTACTGGATGAACCGTCTGCTGGATTACATCCTTCAGATAGTCAGTCATTATATGATTCTCTCGATAAATTAAGAGACGCTGGAAACTCCGTATTTGTTGTAGAGCATGATTTAGAGCTCATGCGTCGTGCTCAATGGTTAGTGGATGTTGGACCAGATGCAGGAGAGCAAGGTGGTAATATTTTATATAGTGGAGTACCTCAGGGTTTAAGTGAGATTTCAGCTTCACGTACTGCAAGTTATTTATTTAATAAAATCCCAGTTACTCAAAGTTATGGACGTACACCCTCTGGTTGGCTTGAACTTAACAATATTTACCGACATAACCTGCATAATATTGATGCTCGTATACCTCTTGGTGTACTTACAGCAGTTACAGGTATTTCAGGTTCAGGTAAATCTAGTCTCGTTTCTCAAGCTTTACCCGAGTTAGTACTTTCATATTTAGGCAATGAGTCTGAAACTGAAAACAATAATGAAAATAATCCTTTAAATGAAGGAATGTTGGTTAACGAGGTTACACAGGGTTCTCTGGCTGGTGATGTGGAGGCTATACAGCGTCTGGTACAGGTTGATCAAAAACCAATTGGCCGTACTCCACGTTCTAATCTGGCAACTTATACGGGTTTATTTGATCATGTTAGAAAGTTATTTGCTGGGACTCCTGAAGCTCGCCAAGCTCATTATGATGCTGGACGTTTTTCGTTTAATGTGGCTAAAGGGCGATGTGAAACTTGTGAAGGTGAAGGCTTTGTCAGTGTAGAATTATTGTTTATGCCAAGTGTATATGCCCCTTGTCCGACATGTCATGGTGCTCGATATAAGGATGACACTCTAAAAATTCGCTGGAATGGACGTAATATTGCTGAAGTATTAGGAATGACCGTCAATGAAGCACGTGATTTTTTTGATGGAGAGGTCTCGATTGCTCGTTCACTACAATTATTAAAGGAAATTGGCCTTGGTTATTTACGTTTAGGGCAACCAGCGACTGAACTATCTGGTGGAGAAGCGCAACGTATTAAATTGGCAACCGAGCTGCAACGCAATCAGCGTGGAAATACACTGTATATACTTGATGAGCCAACTACAGGTTTGCATCCATCAGATGTAGATCGATTGTTAGTTCAATTGCAGCGATTAGTCGATGCGGGTAATACCGTGGTTATGATTGAGCATGATATGCGTGCCGTTGCACAAGCAGATTGGGTGATTGATGTGGGACCAGGTGCTGGAAATGCTGGTGGGAATATTGTTGTGGCAGGAACACCAAAACAAATAACAGAAAATCAAGATAGCCGTACTGCTCCATATTTAGTTAATGAGTTAGTGAGTCGTGATACTAAACGTTGATATTGCGAGTGGGGTAGAATAAATCCTTAAATTAAAAGCCTGTAAAATCAATCAGATATTTTTTGTTTTAGGTGGTGTGTGAGCATGAAATCTAAAAGTTTTTTTCAACTAAGGGCTTTGTTGCACAAACGGTAATCCTCCCATAAATAACTGAAGTTAAAAGTAGAGGTTAAGCAGCCATTAGAGGTGGCCTTCCTTTGTTTGCTTGGTGTGGTCTTTCATGGTTGTAATGCCACAGCCAGTTTGTTGCATAATCTTGTACTTCATCCAAAGTATCAAATAAATGTTTGCTCAGCCAACTATAACGTATAGTCCGATTATAGCGTTCAATATACGCATTCTGCTGTGGTTTACCTGGTTGAATATATTCAATACGAATACCTTGTTCAGTTGCCCAGCGTACAAATTCGTGACTGATAAACTCCGGGCCATTGTCACACCGAATAACTAACGGTTTTTCTCGCCATTCCAATAACTGATTCAATGTGTGAATAACCCTGATCGTGGGTAATGAGAATTCTGCTTCAATAGTCAAACCTTCTCGACGGTAATCATCAATCACATTCAACAATCGGAACTTACGACTATCGATCAGCTGGTCATGCATAAAATCCAGTGACCAGACCTGATTTGCCCGGATCGGCTCTTTCAGTGGTTCTGGTGCATGCCGTTTTAGTCTTCTTCTCGGTTTAATGCGCAGATTCAGTGCTGACTCACAGTAAATGCGATAAACACGTTTATGATTCCAAACATGGTTTTCAACATGACGTAGATAAGAGAAACACAGACCAAAACCCCAATCTGTATTTTCTTCAGTGAGCTCAATGAGCTGTTCTGCAATTAATGTATTGTCATCGTTTAACTTGGATTGATAACGGTAGCAGGTTTCACTGATACTAAATGCTCGGCAAGCCAAACGAATGCTAATCGCATAGTGGGCAACTGCCTGTTGTGGCATCTTACGTCGGCAAGATGGCCTTACCCTTGCGCAGCAGTGCTGCTCATTGCCATCGCTTCCTGAATGATCTCTGCCTTTAAGCGTTCCTCAGCATACATCTTTTTAAGT
Source organism: Acinetobacter sp. L-24 (assembly GCF_056857555.1). The sequence goes on from NZ_JBSXNI010000025.1 coordinate 56,269, forward strand.
CTGGTATTTTCTGCTTCCAGTTCTTTGAGTTTTGCCATTAATGATGTATCCATACCGCCATATTTGGCACGCCATTTATAGAAGGTCGCATTACTCATACCGTGTTCACGACAAAGGGCGGCTACAGGTGTGCCAGACTCCCCCTGTTTCAAAATGGACATGATCTGACTGTCAGTAAATTTAGATGTTTTCATGCAGAATCTCCTGCCTATACTTTAAGAGAAAATTCTACTTTTAGGTCCTATTGTTTTTAGGAGGGATTACTGGGTACAAACATGGACATGATGAATCCAGATCAAACAAAAGAATAATTTGATTTTCGTTTGAAACTTTCTTTTCCAAATGAAGTGTTTTTAAAGCAAACATAGTAAAGTTTATGAAGTATTCTTGAGGTCAACATATTATATTTTACAAATGAAATTGAAATTATTTAAGTTATTGAATTTTCGTTTAATAAAAGAAGATATGAAGTTATTATCAGGTATAAGTCATTTTACTTATGTTCACCTAAAGTATAGTTCATAGATAAATATTTAAATTTATTTATATATTACAACAGCTTATTTTAATAATTTTAATAGAAAAGAAAAAGTTATTCATGAACCTATGATTTTTATCAGTTCATTTCATAGAATTTTAAGAAAATTTGTCTATGAGAGTTGTGTCAATCTAGATAAAATGACCAAATAACTAATTGTTTATAAAGTATTAAGTAAAACCTGGAGAACTTAAAATTCAAGTTTTAAAGAAGAACATTCTAAAAATTAGCCAGCTAGTACAACTTGATGGTTTAACCATACCTGTATATCAGCGCCCTTATAAATGGACAGTGCGTAACATTCATCAACTCTTTCAAGATATTCAATCGCATAAAGAGCAGTCAGCCTATCGTTTAGGGACTCTGGTTTTTCATTGTGATAATAAAGAAACTGAGGTTTTAAATATTGTAGATGGTCAACAACGCACCTTGACCTTAATGCTAATTATTTATGCCTTAATTGAGGAGCGATTGTCTGAGCTTGAACGACAAGATTTGAGAGATCAGCTAAATGATCTAGCAGAACCATTAGCTGATTTTATGGAAAAACAAACTTTTAAAAGCGAAATTAGCCAACGTAACTTGTATGATAATTTTCAGGAAATTAAACGATTAGTGAGCCGCAGTGACTTCACTGAAAAGCATATCGATTTTTTATTAAATCGTTGTGAAGTTGTATCATTTACATTAAATGATATATCAGAAGCCTTTCAATTTTTTGATTCGCAGAACTCTCGTGGACGTGATCTAGAGCCACATGACTTGCTCAAAGCCTATCATTTGCGTGAATTTGGTGATCATGAACAAGCATTAAAAGCCTCTACTGTGGCGGACTGGGAAGATTTAGAAAGTCATGAACTTACAACTCTGTTCGCTGCATATCTCTACCGTATTCGTCGTTGGTCTTCGGGTTATTCCGCACGTTATTTTGGTAAAAATGAAATTGGTGTATTCAAAGGAATTAATATTGATCAAATTGCACAATATCCCTATGTCGAATCATTGCTTATAGCACATCATTATATAGATGATTACAACGTTCAATATCATCGAAAAATCGATAAACAGCAGAAAAATTTTCCATTTCATCTTGACCAAATAATTATTAATGGTCGTCGATTTTTTGAGATGGCATCTCATTATCAGAAACAAGTACAGGCTATTGTTCAGACTGAACATCGAAATAGTAAGAGATTCTGGGGTGTGGATTTGAGCAAACAAGCTCAGAAAATTTTAAAAGATTTAAATCATTATCCTGATCGAAATCGTACTGGGGATAAATATGTCAGAGCTATCTTTGATTGTAGCCTTATTTTTTATATTGATAAGTTCGGTACAGCAGAACTGTCTAATGCTATCGAGAAAATTTTTATTTGGGCTTATCAATTACGCATCAAGCAGCAAACTGTACAGCTTGCGACAATAGATAATCATGTACTTAAGCATAATATTTTTCGTGTGATTAAAGATGCTGTGTCACCTTCTGATGTATTGACTCTTCATGTGCGTTCATTAACGGATGCAGATAATAAGAATAACGAGCATAAGGGAAATGCTAATCAAGACATGTTAGTAAAACTGTTTAAAGGAATGAATTATTATGAATAAGGCATTACACGAATTCTCAATCAAGCAGTTATTAAGTGATGAAAATAATTATGTCATTCCTATGTACCAACGTAATTATGCATGGGAAGAAGGTGAGATTAATCAACTAATAGAGGATGTAAAAGACTACCAAGAGAAACAACATCAACGCTATTATATTGGTACATTAGTGGTATATAAGCGTCAAGATGGCACATTGGAGGTGATAGATGGTCAGCAGCGCTTTACAACACTATCACTTCTAGCATTATATTTAAAAAATTTAGAATTATCTCTGGCTACAAAAGCTCGTTTCCCTAATATGGCTTGGTATCAAAAGCTAAATATCAATTTTGACAGTCGCCCTAAATCCACCAATACATTTAATGCGCTAAGCCAGCGTACCGCACTACATCATTTAAATACTGAACAATATAATGAAGCGATTCTTAACGGCTATACGTTAATTCAAAAGAAACTAGCTTCTTTAAAACCTTTTGATCTTAGAAAATTTTCCACCTACCTATTTAACCATGTACATATTATGCGTGTTGAAGTGCCTCAGGATACAGATCTCAATCATTATTTCGAAGCAATGAACAACAGAGGAGAACAGCTAGAGAAACATGAAGTCCTCAAAGCCAAAATGATGAAGGTGCTTAATGAAATAGAAGATGATGGAGAAAAAGAGGCTAGTATCCATGCACTGCAGAAAATATGGGAGGCATGCGCTAATATGGAACGTTATGTACAGTATGGCTTCAGCCCAGAGGAACGACATTGTCTATTTGGTGAAAATGATTGGGGGACGTTTTCTATAATTGATTTTGCTGAGCTGTGTGAAAATTTAGAAATGAATAGCGAACAAGGCTCAGGTAGATCATTGTTGACGGTTTTAAGTAAGCCAATACGTCCAAGTAAAATACAGGCTAATAACAACGATGATGCACCTGATAGATTCAGTAGTGTTATCAACTTTTCTAATTTTTTATTGCATGTATTAAAGGTTTACACAGAACAAGACATTTCCTTAGACGACAAACATTTAATTACTGAATTTGAAGATTATCTTTTAAATATTAAAAACAATATTGAAGCTGTACAAGATTTTGTATTTGCTTTATTCAAGTGTAAGTATTTATTTGATCAATTCATTATTAAACGTGAATACCTAAAAGGTGAGGATACATGGAGTTTAAAACGTCTCAAATGGTATTCAAAAAAGAGTGTTGGTTTTAGTAATAGTTTTAATGATGATAAAAATGAATATGATGGTATTAATCGTCAAATTCTTATGCTTTTATCTGCATTTCATGTATCCACTCCTACATTGGTATATAAACATTGGTTAAATGCCGCACTTTACTTTCTTTATTATCAAGAGGAAATAGAGGCAGAAGCTTATTTAAAATATTTAACTAATTTAGCTAATAGGTTTGTATTCGAGCGTTTTTTGGCAAAGGATGAAGGTAAGCCATATTATGAGATGATATATGAGACTAACTTTAAGTCTTCACCAAAAAATATGACTAAGAATAAAATTGATATAAATAAACTCTGTTTTGGAAATATTGAAAATAATTTTATTTTCAATTATCTAGATTATCTTTTATGGCGTAAAAACAAGAGTAAATCTCATGTGATTAAAGAATTTGAATTTACATTCCGTAGTTCAGTCGAGCATTTTTATCCGCAACATCCAATGGATGGTCACCCAAAAATGGAAAGTGATTGGTTACATGACTTTGGAAATTTATGTTTGATTAGCCATAGCAAAAATTCTCGTTTGAGTAATTTCCCACCTAAAGCAAAGGTTGCTCATTTTTCAGGTTCATTAAAGAAGCAAAAGATAGATAGTTTGAAACTACTTGAAATGATACATCTCCTTAATAAAAATGAGGATTGGGGGGAACGAGAGATTCAACAACATGGTCAAGAAATGTTAGCTTTTTTATTGAATAGCACCAACTGGCGTAAGGTAGAGTCAAGCGATGATAAACAAAAATAATTACTTGGCTTCGCTTAATACTTGTAAACGGATCGCCAAAGAAGAATACAAGACTGTTCAAGGGCACTTTGAGCAGTGCGACAATATTATCGATGAGCTGAGTAAAAAGCTTCAGGGCGTGATTGAACATAGCAGCCAGACGCTATCCGAAGACAAAATGGTAGAGGATGGTCTGACCAACATGCTGCAGGATCTTAAGAGAGACTACGGAAAGCTTCTCTCGAAACGAAATGCCAATCTAGCTAAGCAGAAACGAAGCCTTGATTGCTTCAATGTCATGCTCTTCGGCCGAACGATGGCTGGCAAGAGCACTATTCGTGAGGCTATCACTCGAGGTGATGGCCATACCATTGGTAAAGGAGCGCAAAGAACAACGCGCGACGTTAAAGAATACAAATGGAATAACTTGAGGATAATCGACACTCCTGGTTTCGGAGCCTATAACGGCCAGGAAGACACGCAGATTGCCCACGAGATCCTTGAACAGTCAGATGTCGTGCTGTTCATGCTCAACAGCGACAGCATCCAAGAGTCGACCTTTGTTGAGCTTGAATATGTTCATAAGCTTAACAAACCCTTGATCTTCGTATTAAATATGAAAAAGGATTTGGAAAATGATGGTAACCGGCGACGGGCATTAAGGAGCCCAGAAAAATATATTTTCAAAGAAGATGATATCCAAGGACATACTGACCGATTAAAGAACCTTGCCAGCCGTGCAGGCATCAACCCGAGCACAGTCCGAATCATACCAATTCATGCTCAGGCGGCATTCTTGGCAACCACAGTTTCGGGGGAAGAAGGTTCGCAATTACATGAGCTCAGCCAAATTGATAACGTTCTGAATGCACTCATAGGTGAAGTTGAAGGTAACGGGCCGATCCGAAGAGTTCAGACTTTTCTCGATTCAAGTCTTCATCATATGGATGAGCAGAGCTTGCTCATCCTTAGCCAAAGGGATCGGCTTACCAAGCTCTTGCCACAGTACGAAAGTAGCCTCACTCGCATATCCCAATGGAAGGTGAAAACTCTTCGTGATGCACCACGATTGCTCTCAAAGGAAGTAGATGCTGCTTTTAAACCGCTAGTTGACTCTGTTGCAGATTTTGTTGATGACCACATTGAGGATGAGAATGTAGCAGAAGCTTGGGATCGTCATTACAAGAGCTTTGAAATTACAAAAAAGATAGAGCGATCGGTACAAGCTTTGGCAGAACAGGTGGTAGAAGAGCTTCAAGATTTCAATCGAGAAATGAATGAGGGCTTGGACATTACCTTGTCTTTCGAGGTTACTCACGATGTGCAGAACTTCAGTGAGTACGACTTCAAGCGTATAAATGGTTGGGGCTCTGCTATAGCTGGGCTTGTAGGCGCAATTGCCTTTTTTAACTCATGGAATCCTGTAGGCTGGGTGGCGGCTGGTGTCAGTATAGTGTTCTCAATATTTTCGTTTTTTTCTGATAGCCATGCTAAAAAACTCAAAGAGGCCAAGTCTAAACAGCGTCAGGCGTTGCTGGAAGATATCGAGAAAATTAAGCGAAAAATAAAAGTTAATTTAGAAAGCTGGTTGGACACAAATCTCCATCGAGCCATTATTTTGCCAGCAGAACACAACCTGTCTCTTCTTTGTCTAGCACTTAGTAGATTTATAAGCGAGCTGGATAGTACTGAGAGTCAACTCGATATTCTGAAGCACGAGATTAATTTTCGCCTACTGAATCGTGTTGCTTACGTCATCACAAAGCAACACTTTGCTCTACCAAAATTTATAAAGATAGTGAGAGTCCCTGGATATGCTTGTTATTTTTTGATCTCGGAATACTTTCGTAATACTGAGCTTCTTCAGGCTATGAGCAAGGCCATGAGAGAAAAAATAATTGCAGTGTATAACTCCAGTTTGGATAAAAAAATATCCCATCTTTACAAGGGGCTCGTAGAGAAGGTCGAGCTTTCCGAGCAAGATAAAGTGTCCGTGTTCGCCCATAAGCATAATCTTAGAAAGATTATTGGAAAAGACCAGCGACGAATAAAAATGGTGGCTGCGATTTGTTCCTGTAAAATTATCCCCGTCGCTATTTAAGGATGAATCATGACTGAAATTAACTATAGTGTTCTCAAAGAAAAGGTCGAAAGCCTTTACCAGCGTTCTAATGAGCTATGGCACGTCAGCAACTTCAAGGCATCGGAAGCAGAGTTTGATATTGATTTAGCACCTTTGAATCTTGTTTTTGCTGGCCAATACAGCGCTGGAAAGTCCTCTTTAATTAAGATGTTGACAGGTATTGAGAACATTAAGATTGGAGCCGGTGTAACAACAGATGTGGTCACTCAATACCAACATAAATCGTTAAATATTTGGGATACCCCTGGGATCCTTGCGGGTGAGCGCGAGCAACATGATGCCCAAGCGCTTGAGGCCATAGCGAAAGCAGACCTGCTGGTATACGTAATTACTAATGAACTGTTCGATGATGTCGTAGGCGCCGCCTTCCGCAACCTTTGCTTTAACCAAGGTCGCGCCAAGGAGATGATGATCGTTATCAACAAGTTTGAAAGTGACTCGGCCGACAAAGAGACTAAAATCGGGGGTATCACCCAAGTGCTTGAGCCCAAAATTCCAGAGGACTTTCTTATCGTCTTCACTGACGCCCAGTCATTCTTCGATTCATTGGATGAGGAAGACGAGCAAGAACGCCAAGAGTTGTTGGCGCTTTCTAACGCTGAAGGGTTCACCAAAGCCATTGATGATTTTGTCGCACAACGTGGCCTATACGCCAGATTGACGACACCGCTCCAACAGCTTCAAATCACGCTGGAGTCAAAAATTGATGAGCTGACCATTTCTGATCCGCTGCAAAAGGGCTTGGTTAGCATGCTCACTCAAAACAAGCGCGTTTTTCAAGCCAACAGACGGGACCTCATCAAAAAAGTCGGAGCAGAACTAGACAAGCTTAACGGTCAGATTGTTGAGCAAGGAAACCGGCTTGCCGATGCTTTGGGTGGAGAGCAGGAAGAATTTGAAAAAATACAGGACAGCTCAACTCACGAATGTGAACGCCTGATAAATTCTATCCTGGAAGATCTGCAAGCCACAGTAAATGAGTGTCTTTCAGATCTTGAAGCTGAGATAGTTGAATTGGCCAACACCCCTGCTAGCTTGAAGGTCAATGAAGCTTTGGAAGCTGCGAAGAATTTCAATCCTGAAGCCGAACAAGGCAAAGTCGGCAGCGTCTCCAAAGATGATCCCTTTAAGCTTAACAGTACGCTCAGTCAGAGTCTGACGAAGTCCGCAGAGAAAGGATTTTCCTTCCTTGCAAAAAGCGTTGTTGGTGATGCATCTAAAACAGGGCTCAAATCAGTTTCGGGTAGCACGCTACACAATGCTATAAAAGAGATCGGTGGCTTCTTTGGTTACAAGTTCAAGGCTTGGGAGGCCGTTAAAATAGCGGACAAAATAGGAAAGGGGGCGAAATTTCTAGGCCCTGCGATGGCGATTTTTGGGGTTGGTATGCAGGTGTATGACGACTATCAACAGTCCGAGCATGCAAAAGAGATCCTTAAAATAAAGCGGGACATTCGCAAAAACTATAGAGAGTACAGCGATGCTGTGCGTCAGAGCATCGACACGCAGCTTGAGAAACTACTTGATACTGTCTTTGACCTGTCTATCACCAATATCGATGAGGCCCTCCATGAAATACGCTCACAAGCTGAAAGTAAATCAGATAATGCTCATGCACTGCGTATTCAATTGGACGAAGTCATCAAATTACGTGAAGAGATTCAACGTACCTATTAAGATTTACTTATCCGTATAACTATAAAATTAACTTTATATTATTTATATTAGTGAAACTTGACTTGATATAGAGTAATATTTATTCTATATCAATATTAATGAACTTATTGACACTTATTATCTATTTAACTTATGTTCACCTAAAATCCACTTCATAATTTTATTGATGAATAATTATTAAAAAATTTAATAACTTAGATGACTTAATTCTAATTTTTTGACTTTCTAAGTTCATGAACTTATAAGATTTGGCTGTTTATACAAACTCATAATCGGAAAGTACGACACAATATGTCGCAAACTTGTATATAAAATAATTTGATTGTATGAACAGTCCAAATAGATCGTTATGAGTTTTTATTAATACAAATAAATTTATGGATAGTAGAAAATAAAAATCTAAAAGAAATGTTAAAAGCTTATCTGGGGGGAAGGAAAATTTTATCTTTTTAATGGCAATAAAAAAGAAAAATAGAAGATCCTGCCTCTATGAAATTATCATCTAACCCTGTTCCAAGACTATCATAGCTTAATTCATTCCAAGAGCTTGAATGTTATCGTAATTCAAAATTTTAAAGTATAACTTTATTAATCAGGTGTTTATATCATTGAAATTGAAATTTATGATAATTGATTTAGTCATCTTATTGGACTTAGTCTAAAAACATAAATTGTAAAATTCATGATAAAATTTTATAAATATATGAAAACCAAGTACTCAACATGGCTAAAAAAAAAGTAATAAAGCAATCCAAAGCTAAACTTGAATTTAGGAAAGGGCAATCACGTCAAATTTTTCCACTTAATACTTTGATTAATTTAAGAAACAGTATCTCAATTGGTGAATATAAAGATTGTATCAATCAGTTTTGTATCTTTGGAAACATCGATGCAACTAATTTATTAAAATTAGGTCAAGCTAAACCAGAGAATTTAGTTTGCCAATATATTAATTTAGACCCTTTACCATTGAAAAACGAATTGCATTGGGCTGTTCACTGGTTGTCCTTACAAACAGAAGCTATAAATATCTATGTAACAACCAGAAATAAGATACAAAATTTAATCTTAGAAGATCAATTTGAGCAAGCTATAGATGTTCTTGATACTTTTACCGAGAATCATGGGTGGAGTTTATGGGGTATAGAAATTAGATGTGTGCTGGAACAAACTGTTAACGGAATGACTGGCCTGACAGAATGGTTAACACCATTAAAGATAGCATCAGGAAATAGGTTAAATGGATTGATATACGAGATCCTAAGTGATCGGTGTGAAGACACTTTTTCTTTTTATTCTTTCTATGCAAAGTGCAAAAACTCATTTCCACGTCTTAAGAATCTAGGACCCTGGGTAATTCCTTATTTGGAATACCATGCTTTATCTCAAGTAAATCATGTTGAAGATACATTACCTATCATATTATCTAAAGAGATTACTTCATCACTAATAGATTATTATGAAATTGTTGTTGATAGCTTGGTTTATATAGCAGTCGATAAAAGTATGTATCATTTAATGCCAACTGCAAAAATAGTAGTATTAAAGTTAATAGAATGTGGAATTAATGATAGTAGATTAAATAAGCTTTTAAATTTATTTATAGATAGTGAAGAGGTTAACTTTGTTTTAGATGATTCTATTGAAGATAACTTATTAAAATCATTAAATTTTAGCTCTACTAAAAGTATTGAAAATGACAACACTTTTAAGGCTACGATTATTAGCTTATTTAAAGAGTGTGAAATACATGGAAATACCGCTCAAACTCAGATAGATAAACTTATAAAGTTGGGTATTTGCTATAAAAACTTAGATATAGGACAAGTTATAGCTAATGCGGCATGTCATTTCGTAAATTGTTCTATCGGATATACTCAGAGTCCTAATCTTTTTATATTTAATGATAAATTCAAACTTGAAGATATAACAAGCTTCTCCTTTGAAGAAGGTATTAAAATATTAAAACGATATATTTTGAATAATGATAATGAAATAATTAAAAATATTATTAACTTATCAGAAGGAAACTTTAATGATTGTAAAGTTAGTAAAAATGTTTTGTTTTTATGGTTGGCAAAACATCTATATTCGACAGAACAATATGAGAATCTAGATAGACTTCTGAGTGAATTAGATAAATTTGGTGATTTTTGGTCAAGAGAGGTTGCTAAATTTAGAGCATCTATTTTAAATTCTAAAGACCATGTAATTGAAGCAATTGATTTAATTAATAATTGGTTAATTGAAAACCCAAGATATATTAGTGAGTTTGATGTCACTAATATTTTTGAAAACAGAAAGTGGCGGTTTTTTAAAGAATTAGATTTTATTAAAGTGGGATTAATATCCCATCATTCATATCAAGCTACTGATATAGCTGGTATTGGATATATTTGCAAAATGGCTTGTCGTTCTATCCTCGAAAGTGGAATGAGAGATAACATTAATTCTATATTTAATGACAATCTAGATATTCAAGATGAAATTATTCATTTCTTTGCAAATGTATGGATTGATGAGAACCTATCGTTATGCACTAAATTTGATACAACTGAAAAAGTTCGACAAGAACGTATAGAAATATTGCAGTTGTTACTACAATGGGATGCTGAAAATGCTTCAATTTATACAGATGAAATCAAAGATTTAACATTTGATCAGACATTGCAGAAAGGTTTACGTCAAATCGACCAAACAAGAGTGTTTGTAAATGAATCAGCAATTAGTAGATGGGCTGAATCTGAAATACTGCCAGATTATAAACGTTGGATGACTGTAAAAGATTCATCATCAGGAACTCGAATAATTGACGATATTATTAGTCAATTTGCAGTTGATGCAAATAATCGACAATTACTTTTGGATATATCTGATGGTCAGCCTAATATCTCATCTGCATTATTAATTGAAATTGTAGATCGGTTGTATAAACGGTTTCTAAATGATCCTACCGATGGTTTAGATTGTTATCTGAGTTTACGGATTAGACACGGTAGTTTACGAGGAACTGTTTTTGGTCCTTTAGAAGAAAATAGATTACTTTATTTCCCAAGCGATATATCCAAAGAAGAATTTATAAAAATATGGGGAAATATCGTAGATTTTAATATTGTTAATATAGAAGAAGTTTTATGTTTCCTAGAAGACTTTTCTAAGAAGATCAAATTTTTGGTGGATGAGTTGATTAATGAGTTAATTCAAATTCATTCAATCGAAAAACCTAGAGGTGCATTCAAAGACAATTTGAGCCCTGAATTTCTCAGAATAATCAGTAGCTTGATAGAAGAGTCAAATTTATCATTCTCAGCATTTTTAGCTAATTGCTATTTCTTATTTTGGAAAATTGTCGAATTAGCTTTGAAAGACCTTAATTCTTATATTGCAAATGACTTTAAGGATAAGATTAAGCAGGAATTTGATGATTTGATTGGTAAATTGCGTAGTTTAAATAATCGGTCAGCATTATTGCCGATGATAACAACACTTCAAAGTGTTTCAACTGATACTCAAATACAATGTGATATGATTTCTGATTGGTTCAGAATTCCAGCCCATGTTGACGATGAAGATTTCCAATTACCTGATGCAATTGATATTGCACAAGCAGCCACACAAAATGTTTATCGAACTTTAGATGCAATATTCAGACATGAAAACACTATCAAAATTCCTCTCACGACATCAGCTCTAGCTGTTTTGACTGATTGTTTATTCGTAATTTTTGAAAATGCTTGGAAACATTCAGGGCTTGGATCAGCTTTAGAATATATTGATATTGAAACGCAATATGATGAATCCAATAAACTTCTAACTTTTATAATTTATAGTGATCTATCCGAAGAGCGAAAGTTAGTATTGAATGCAACTGAAATTCAGCGTCTTAAAGAAAAATATATTCGTACTTTGCCAATCCATTTGGTTAATCGAGAAGGTGGTTCAGGATTTGCTAAACTTGCAAGATTAGTTCGGTTTGTAAATAGAGCACAATGTCCTTCACCTTTTAATTTTGGTCTTAAAGATTCACGTTGGTTTGTACAAGTTACAGTTCCATTGTATGAGCGAGAAGGGAGATTTGAAGCTTATGAATAATGGAAAAACTGTACTAGTAATTGAAGATGACAAGCCGAAACAAAAATCAATAATGTCTTTTTTACGATCAACATTGTGTGATGATATTGAAATCATATCTGTTGAATCCTTATCTAGTGCCATTGATGAGTTATCTACGAAGACAGTTATTTTAGCTGTAGTGGATATGTCGATCCCTCAATATGATATTGCAAAGGATCGACTCGGAGGTGGAAAGCCCCAAGGTTTCGGGGGAGCAGATGTTTTAAGATTCATAGATAGTGAAACAGATGATACATACACTGTTGTTTTGACGCAGTATGAAGAATTTAAATTACCACAGATGGAAAAGAAGCATGATCCAAGAGGGTTACAAGAGATATTGAAACAGGAGTTGGATGAACGCTTTTTAGGAGTGATTCATTACACAGGTCAATATGGGCCATGGCAAACTGCTTTAGCTCAAGTTTTAAAAAATCTCAATTTGGTAGCAAATAAATAATGCATGTATTACTTGTAGACGATGATTATACAAAGATTGAACGGCTTAAATTTTTTTTGATCGATCAAGGTATTGATGAAAATGATATATTAATTGCTACAGATGCAGCAGATGCGAGTAGAAAATTAAATAAAAATAAAATTGATTTAATGCTGATAGATGTTTTACTACCTGCTCGAAATGGTGCTATACCCCAAGCAGATAGTAGCATTAATTTACTTAGACAAATCGTTGAAGATGAAGTTCTCCCAACCCCAACTCATCTTCTCGGTGTAACGGCTAGTGAAGAAACTCGTAATGAAGTTGACCATCAGTTTAAAGAACTAGTAACAAGTGTACTTCATGTGTCAGCCGATCAAGATAATTGGAAAGGTGTACTCCAACAATATGTTCAGCGTTTATTAAGAACGGAAAATGAAAATACATCTTTCATTTATGATGTAGTAGTTCTAAATGCATTAAGAAAGCCAGAGTTGGAAGCAGTATATAATAGTTGGCCACTTGAGCTTTCCGATGAAAAACTTGTAGGTTCAAATATCAACTGTAAAAGTGGATACTTAAAACTAAGCGGTGATAAGACATTAAAAATTGCTTGTGCTCATTTAAATCAAATGGGGCCTATCGCAGCGACACACTCTACTGAAGTTGTTTTAAAACTCTTCAAGCCAAGAGTCATCATTATGACAGGTATTTGCGGAGGATTTTCGGATGCAGTATCGGTTGGTGATGTTGTGATTGCTGAAAAAAGTTGGGATTGGCAATCTGGTAAATGGACAGAGGATTGGTCATTACAAGCAGCTTCTGATCCTAAAGAAGCTAGTAATGAGTTAGTTTCTTTAGCAAGAACACTTGATGTTGATATGCAATCATTTTACCAACAATATACTGGATGCAGGCCAGCAAATCATCCCAAATTAATAACTGCACCTATGGTTTCAGGTAGTTCAGTCGTTGCTTCCGCAGACATTCAAAAGGTCTTTAGAAGCCAACATAGAAAGATGGCAGCTATTGATATGGAGTGTTATGGCCTCTATTACAGTTGTGCTAACCATCATGGCCAGCCCACCAAAATGATATGTATCAAATCCGTTTCTGATTTAGCAGATCGAGAAAAAGATGATAATTATCAAAGTTATTGTAGCTTTATAAGTGCAAGAGTAGCTCTAAGGCTAATTGAGAAATATTTTAAATTGATCTAACAGAAAAGCTCATTCGTGAGCTTTTTACTAAAGATTTGTCTGATATCAATTTTTCAGAAAATGAAATTGCCGAATTAGTAAGTGCAACTGCTCCTCAACGAGAAAGAACCAGGTGGGACTTATTCAGATATTTGTACTCGTTTATATCTAACGGCAGTTCCTTTAGTATTTCCTGAGGGGCATATCAGCTATAGACATCAAAGCTCTTTTATGGGGCTAAAAAATTTAGGTGGTACGATACAAAGTCAAACTTAATAGATAAATTTTTACATCCTACTCTAAAAGGAGATCCAATACTCTGCATGATGCAAAGTATCAGGCTGAATTATTCAGATTAGTTTATTCAATTGAATAAGTTATATAATTAATATAATTTTCAATTGGTATTATTAATATGACAAATAGGATTAATTCTGAACAAGCAGTTGAACATGCTTGGAAGTACTTTGAATTACATTCAAACCAAAGAATTACAATGTTTAATTATTTTCTTTTTATCGTTGCTGGATTAGGCACCGCTATAGGTGTCTCCATTCAGTCTTCAAGTACCTTTGCTTACATAGGAATATTTTTATCCATTTTCCTAAGTATTACCGCATTTGTTTTCTGGAAGCTAGATCAAAGAACATCTTTTTTAATTAAACAGTCTGAAGAAGTTTTTAAAAGATTAGAAAGAAATTCTTCTATTGATATTGGAATATTTTGTAATGAAGAAAGTAACCTTATTAAAGCAAATATGGGAAAAACACTTTTAAGTAAAATTATAACTTATGGCTTAATATTTAGAGCAACTTTCTTAATTATGGGACTAATTGGTCTTATTGGGGCCTTGGTTTTTAGCTTAATAGTTTTTGAAAAAGTCTCTTTTGAAACACCCAAAAAGACTGAGACCACGTTAACTTATAAATAAGTAATAGCCATGTGCATATCTTTGCACAAGGCGACATAATTTGATGCTTTGAAGATGATCGCTTACGATTACTGGTATGCTTTTCGAAAGATTAGGCCTTTGATAAATAATTAATTAATGAAACTATTGCACGCACTTTTATTTCTAAATACTTGATTCTATGTATCTTTAAGTGTATTAGCTGTTCGATTTTAGTGATCCTAGCCAAAATAATGGACAGTACTTCCCTCTAAAGATAACGTAACGTTAACTTTGGAGATCCAAGAAATGGCCAAACGTTTTAGTCCTGAATTTAAACAGCAAGCAATTGATTATGCACTTTCAAATTCACACGAGCCTATAGCTGCAATCGCCCAGAAATTAGGTGTGGGTTATTCAACCTTAGATAAATGGATTCGTGAAGCCAATCCAGTAGGTTCAAGCAAACGTCAACTTTCTCCTGAACAACAGCGGATCTTGGAATTAGAGAAAGAAGTCAAACAGCTCAAGGAAGCCAATCACATCTTAAAAAAAGCGCATGTGTACTTTCTGACAGATCATGCCAAGAAAAGTACACGGTAATTCAAGATATGGATGTGAATGAAGTCACTGTGTCTTCTGTCTGTAAATGCCTAGATGTCAGCACTTCAGGCTATTATGCCTGGCGAAAACGCCAGACCAATACAGCGCAGAAATACAATGATTTAAAAGCCGTATATTGGCAGCATCATGCACGATTGGGTGCACCGTCATTGGTACATGACATGCGTGATTTAGGTTATCGCATGAGCGAACGTACCGTTGGAAGGATGCTAAAAAAGCTTGGTTTATGTAGTAGGATTGCACGTAAATACAAGCATACGACTGATTCAAACCATCGTTTGTCTACAGCACCAAATTTGTTGGATCGCCAATTTACAGTTACTCAGCCTAATAAAGTTTGGACAACGGATATTACCTATATCCGCACTAAAGAAGGCTGGCTGTATTTATGTGTGATGCTAGATCTATTCAGCCGTCGTATTGTGGGTTGGCAAACCAGCCATCGAATAGACCGCCAATTGGTGTGTGATGCGTTTAATTATGCAATGGCTCGTCAGGGGTATCCAATGGGTGTCATGGTACATTCGGACCAAGGCTCACAGTACTGTAGTCGTGATTTTAGGGCGCTATTATTGACGAATAACTGTATTCAAAGCATGTCTAGACGAGGAAACTGTTGGGACAATGCAGTGACCGAAAGCTTCTTCCATACCCTGAAGGGGCATGTAGTACATGGCAGTGTATTTTCTACGAGAAAAGAGGCAAATGCTGTCTTGTTTGACTATATTGAGATTTATTACAATCGAATCAGAAGACATTCTGCAAACGGCTGGTTAAGCCCAGAAGCCTTTGAGCAGAAATATTTCAAGAATTTAGAGGGATTTGTTGTCCACGATACTGTCTAGGATCAGGCTTCAAAGAAGTAAACAAGAGATCAGATTCGGTAAAATTTCTTATATTCTCGATATATAGATTTAGAAACTTATAATCCATCTTATTCAGTTTTATGACTCGGAATGACTGTTCATTCTTTATACTTGGCTTTCTAGCCCTAGTATCATTCTCATCCTCAGTATTCGTAACTACAAGACTATATAACTCAGAGTTAAGAGACTTTTTAATTGATCTTTTAGTCAATAGCATTAATTCTCCAACTCTTAAGCCATAATTCACCATTAGATGCACAATCAAAAAATTTCTAAGCTGATGCTGCTGGCTGGAAAAAGGATTACTTATATTGGTTTTGGTAGACTGATTTGGCCGGATAATTTCATAAAGCTTAGCTACCATTTCGTTATTTATACTTTTAAAACTATGATTAATTTCACTTTTTACAGTTAAACTACGTTTAGAAAATTTGCTGAAAATTTTCTTTTTATTCATCAAATATAGATCTATGTTTTTTCTGCGATGTGATATTTCTATGACAGTAAGCTCTTGATTTCTAATATTCCAGTATTCATCCAGTAGGTATGAAAAATATTTAAATAAAGACCTTATACGCTGAGTAATGGTCATATAGTTAACATCAAGATTAGATCTCAAACGGATTAGATTGGTTTCTATTTTTTTATTATTTTCTAAGAAAAACATAAAATTATCTATTTCTTGTAAATAGATTTCAGGTTCATAGTTTAGCGAAAGGAATGACTCACAAAATGATGTTGAAAACTTCTGAAACCAGAATTCGTACCAAAATTTAAGCGCGAGCATATCTGATTGTTGTGTAGCTAAACTCTGAAATCTCAAAATAGATAAAGAATAGAGCAACGGATAAAGACAAGGAGTTGTAGTGGAAGCATCAAACAACAAAACTATTCGATTTTGATTTGAATGCTTTTTTGGAAGTTTAATTGTCTTTAAGAAAAACATTGCACAATTGAAGAACTAAATGAAGTAAACACTATATAGACTTAACTAAAATTAGCATAGGATTATTTTGAAAATAAGTTATTGATTTATATATCGTTTATCTATAAACACAGGGAGTTATGAAGTAAATATATCATGTACTCAATTTAACATAATCAATATTATACGAAATCAGTGTGTTAGAACCCATTTAAAGTGTCTATATTCTCACCAATAAAAATGTCTGGTTTATGATGGTTTTTATCACCATGGACTGGATATAAAATATAGATGCTGATCACTATGTCTGATAAAGAAATTCAACGTCTTGCAGTTCTGCAAGACGTTAGAGATCATCGTATTACCCAGGTCCGTGCTGCTGAAATCCTGAATCTTTCCACCCGTCAAATTACCCGGTTATTGCAGAAGCTC